>JAKLKT010000598.1 GCA_023150495.1 Planctomycetota bacterium | reverse complement strand
GGCCTCACCCCGCACGCGGCCGCGCCGGAGTCGTCGCTCCGGATCGCCGCGCTCGAGGCGCTCGTGCGCCACGGGCCCGCGGCGCGTCCGGCCATCGAGCCGCTCCTCGCCGACAGGAGCACGCCCGTCCGCCGCGCGCTTCTCGAGGGCATCGCGACCGGCGGCGCCGGCGACCCCCTCTGGATCCCGCCGGTGCTCGCGACCTACAGGACCGCGGTCGGCCTCGTGCGCGCGGACTGCGTCCGCGCCCTCGAGGCGCTCACGAACCAGAAGTTCGGCGACGCGCAGGCGCAGTGGGAGGAGTGGTTCTCCGACTACAAGGGCGAGATCGAGGGCGGCAAGTTCAAGAAGGACGCGATCGAGGTCCGCGAGGCGACGCCGCAGCCGACGACGCCGACCTGCTCCTTCTACGGCATCCCGACGCCGGGCCTCCGGGTGGTCCTCGCCTGCGAGGGCTCGCGGCGGCTCTTCTGGCCCGCCGACCTCGACGTGCTCGTGAAGCAGTACAAGGAGACGTGGCACCGCACCCGGCGCTCGTGGGAGGAGACGAACCCGAGTCAGCTCGCGACGCTCCTCCAGGAGTTCGACCGGACGACCTCGACGTTCGCTCCCGACATCCTCCTCGGCGCGATCGTGATCTACGCCGCGTGCGACACCGAGGCCCTCGGCGGGAAGAAGCTCGTCCACCCCGAGAAGCGCGAGATCCGGGCGATCCGCCACGACCTCGAGCGGCTCCCCGGCGACGGGTGGTGCGCGCAGTACGAGGGCCTCCTCGCCGCGGCGTCGATGCTGGGCATGGGGCCGGAGAGCGACGCCGACTTCGCCCTTCCGCAGGACGGCGTGATCTTCCTCTGGGACGCGGGCGGCCCGCAGGGCGGCCGCTACATGACGCCCGAGTCCGCGATCGCCGCCTTCAAGCGATTCAACCGCTTCCGCCGGCTCGTCGTGAACACGGTCCGCATCTGCGACGAGGGCGAGCCGGGCGAGACCCTCATGAAGGGCCTCGCCGCCGCCTCGGGCGGCGCGTACGTGTGGGCGAAGAAGCCGCGGCTGCTCGGCTGATCAGCCCGCGCGCTTGAAGAGCGGCACGTCCTTGCCGTCGACGAGCGGCACCCAGAAGCGCCGCGCCGCCTCCGCGATCGCCGTCTCCGACGTGCTGCCGCTCGCGATCGCCGAGAACTCGATCCCGTCCACCTGGGTCAGGAGCGCGATCCGGTGGAGGACGTTCAGACCCGACCCGTCGGCGCCCTCGGCGCCGGAGAGGTCGAGGATGCACTGGCGGAGATCCTCGCCGTGCCTCTCGTAGTACTCGTTCACGAGGTCGTTCGCGCTGTACTCGTTGAGCGGCCCGACGAGCGAAAGATAGAGCAGCGAGCGCTGGGGATTGACGTAGCTTGTGATCATTGGCCTCTTCCCGCCGTGTTCCGAATTCCGGACGTTTCCGCTGGACGCGGGGGAAGGGCGCAACGGATGTGCCTATTCGGGGGCGCCGTGGAAGAAGAGCGGTCCCTTCGCGCTCGCCTCGCGGAAAGCCGCGCCCACGGGCAGGCTCCGGTCGAGGCATGCGGCGAGGAAGATGTCGAGGGGGCCCGGGGGCCGTCCAGCCACGACGACGTTCCCGGCGCCCCTGGCGAGAACGGCGGACGCCGCCGCCTGGAGCGCCCCCCCGGGAGACACGAGCACGACCGTGTCCGCGTCGAATGTCCGCGCGAGCAGCCGGTGCGGCGCGAGGTCGATCCCGTCCACGTAGAGCATCGACACGCGCGCGGCCCCCGGAGCCCCCCCGAATCGCGGCGGAGCCGTGCCGAGCGCAGCCAGCCCCTCGCCGCGCTCGCGCTTCGCCGCGCGCTGCCGGAGGAGGACCGAGGCCGTCGGCACGTGGCACACGCGAACCCGCCCGGCCTCCGGGAAGGACTCGACGGGACCCGCCGACGCGAAGATCACCGAGGCCTTGCCCGCGAGGAGGTCCTTGAAGTCGTCGAGCAGGCTCCCGGGGCGCTCGACGCGGCGCAGGACGGCGCGCCCGTCGTCGACGAAGAGCGCGCACTTCGCGTACGGGTCGAAGAGCGCGATCACGAGCGCCTCGTCCCTGCGCAGCGCGCGCCGGACGTCGGCGAGGGGGGGCTCCGGGGGCCAGGCGAGGTCGGCGATCGCCGGCGCCTCGGCGCGGAGCCTCTTGACCATCTCGTCGAACCCGCCCTCGGCCCGCGCGACGTCCGCCCCGGCCGCGCGCGCCTCGACGAGGTCCGCGCGCGCGGCGACGTAGAGCGCGTGCTGCTCCGCCGTGAGG
>JAKLKT010000597.1 GCA_023150495.1 Planctomycetota bacterium | reverse complement strand
CGGCGAGGCCCTTCAGCGTGTCGAGGTCCTCGGGGCGCTCGAAGAGCGCGATCGCGAGCGTCGCGGCGCGGCGCACGAAGATGTCGTCGTCCTTGCTCGCCGCCTCGCGCAGCGCGGGGAGCCCGCGCGGGTCGCGGATCATCGCGAGCACGAGGACGACGTTGAGCCGGATGCGGGCGTTCTCCTTGCGGAGCGCGGTCGCGAGGAAGGGCACGCACCAGGGCCCGATCCGTGCGAGCTGCTCGCGCGTCAGCCGCCGCGTGCCCGGCACGCGGCCGCCGAGGCTCTTCTCCGCGATGAGGTCGCGCCGGATCAGCTGCGCGGTCTCCGGGTCCGCCTCGCGGAAGACGAGGAAGGGCGTCTCGGCCGGGTCCGCGCGGAGCGCCGGGGAGACGGCCAGGAGGGCCAGGAGCGCGGCGAGACGCCTCACGCATCAATTCTATCCGCCAACCCGGGGGGAGGCGGACGGCGCATCGGTCATCGGGATCCGGGGGACGGCCCCCTCCCCCCGGCCCCCTCCGATCCGCTACCGTGCGAGCCGGAAGCCGTTGAGCGCGTAGGCCTTCCAGCGCTCCTCGATCTTGCCGTAGCTCCCGTAGTGCTTGATCACCGCCGCGACCTCGCGCTCGACCTCGCTCCCGCTCCCGGTCTTCGCGTCCTTGAAGAACTCCGCGAACTTCTTCGGGTCGTCGAGGATCAGGAAGGTGACCACGCTGTGCGCCTTCGCGAGGTCCTGCACGGCGAGCTTGTTCTTGTCCTCGTAGAGGTTCTTCCCCTTGATCTGCTCGAGCTGCGGGTCGCGGCCGGTGCGCACGAGCTGCGTGATCAGGTTGTTCCACTGGGTCGCGTCGAGCCACGGGTCGCCCTTCGCCTCGCCTCCCGGCTGCTCCGCGTACTTCGTGACGCCGACGTCGGTGCTGAAGGTCTGGATCGAGCCCGTGACCTGCTTCTCGAAGTAGTAGCCGATGCCCTCGTTGAGCCACCACGTCGGGAAGCCGAGGCGCGCGTGGCGCGTGGCGAGCGCGTTCGCGACGAAGTGCGCGGCGTGCGACTTGAGCCCCTCGTACGGGTCGGGCATCTGCACGTGCGCGCTGTGCGGGAGCGGCAGCACGTCCCAGAAAGAAGTCACGCGCAGCCGCGCGCGCGAGCGCTCCTCCTCCCGCTGGAGCCACGTCGCGGAATGGGTCTTGTCCTCCTTGAGCCGGTCGAAGAGCGCGCGCACGAGCTTCTGGTAGGGCGGGCTCTTCTTGAACGCGTAGAGCGTGTACTTCGATCCGCCGAACAGCTGCTTCTCGTCGGCGTCGGGGAAGAGCTTCCTCCACTCGGCGTAGAGGCGCTCCATCGTGGCGCCGAGGTCGTTCATCTGGTCGGGCGGGAGGTCGCCGAGGACGAGGAACCGCTCGGTCTGCGCGACGACGAGGGCGTCGCCGAGGCCCGTGTCCTTCCGCGCGGGGCCGAGGAGCTTCAGCGCCTCGAGCTCCTCCTTCTTCACCCACTTGCCCTCGTGCTTGACGAACCCCTCGGCCTCCTTGATCTCGTCCTCGGTCATCCAGCGGCCGTCGTGCTTCCGGAGCCCCTGGTCGAGCTTCGCCTTGTCCTCCGGCGTGACCCACTCGTCGCCGTGGCGGACGAGGCCCTTCGCGGCCATGTCCGCCTCCGCGTCCATCTGCTCGCGTTCCGCCTTCTGGGCGGGAGTCATCCACTCGTCCTTGTAGAGGACGCGGCCGAGCGCGGTGTTCGCCGCGGCGTTTTTCGGGTCGAGGGCGAGCGCGCGCTCGTAGATCGAGTCCACCGCGGCCTTCGCGAACTTCCGCTCCTCCGCCCACTTGGCGACGGCGACGAACGCGTCCCCGTCCTTCGCCGCGTCGAGCTTCTCGAGGCAGTCGTGGACCTCGGAGCGCTTCCTCTCGATGCGGCCGACCATGTCCTTCGCGAAGGAGCGCTCCTTCAGGGACTTGTCGATGTAGACGACCTTCTCGCCCTCGGAGACGACCTTGACGCCGGACGCGAAGGGCTTGTCGCCCTGCTTGCCGTAGATGTCGTCGGCCGGGGCGACCGCAGCGAGGACGAGCAGCGCGAGGACGCGGCGCATGGGAGCAAGAATTAACCACAGAAAACGCAGAAGCGCAGAGAAAGAAGAGGGGGGGCTCCGGGGGCCGTCCGAAGCCGGGGCTCAGGCCACGGCATGGGCCGCGGCGCGAGGCGCCGCCGGAGGTCCGCGGACGGCCCGAACCGGAGGCCGCACGCCGTCCGGCCGGGCGCGCACGGTCCGCCCGGCACACGCAAGAGCCGCATCAGCC
>JAKLKT010000596.1 GCA_023150495.1 Planctomycetota bacterium | reverse complement strand
CCTCACCCCGGCCCTCGCGACGGCGGTCGGGGGCGAGGTCGACGCGACGCTTCCCGCGGCCAAGGCGCCGGCCGACCGGATCGCGCTCCTCTACCTGAAGGCGGAGCTCAAGGGCGAGGGCTCCGGCGCGGCGGCCGAGGAGGTGAAGCGGATCCTCGTCGAGACCCCGGACGTGGTCGCCCTGTTCAAGTCGCTCGAGCCGTCGGACCGGAAGCGCGCGGCGCAGGACCTCGTCTCGAGCGGCGTGCCCGACGCGACCGAGCGCGTCGTCAGCGTGCTCCGCGCGGGCGACGTGGAGGCGGCCGACGCGATCCTCGACTACCTGAAGAAGCACCGGCCGGACGTGCTGATCACGTTCTTCGGCCAGCTCTCCGCGAACCCCCGCGAGAACCCGGACCTCTTCCTCTGGTACGCCCGCGGCTTCCTGCACGGCCAGATCCCGGTCGAGCTCGCGCCCGGCGAGAAGGAGACGACGGCCGTCGAGAAGCTCCTCACGCTCGCGGACCAGATCGGCCTCGAGGTGAAGCGCACGGGCGACGCGGACCTGAAGGAGTTCCTCCGCCACGTCCGCAGCTTCTTCACGTCGCGGCGGCTCAAGATGTTCGAGGAGTTCGTCGGGCGGACCTCGCCCGACTACGGCCGCTACCTCTTCGCGAAGATCCAGCGCAACCGCGGCTTCACGGACCAGACGCGCCAGGCGCTCCAGGACGTGATCGAGGCGCACCACCCCGACATCCGCACGGCGCCCGCCGCCGAGGCGGCCGAGGCGGCGGCCGTGTCCTCGGACGTCGCGCCCGAGGCCGGCGTCATCTACACGACGCTCCACGGCTACCGCCGTCGCGAGCGCGAGCTGAAGGAGATCCGGGACGTCGAGGTGCCGAAGAACGCCGAGGATCTCGGCCGCGCGGCCGCCTTCGGCGACATCTCGGAGAACGCGGAGTACTCCGCGGCGCTCGAGCGGCAGGAGCATCTGATGCGCCGGCTGCGCGAGCTGAAGGACGACCTCGACAAGGCGCGCATCCTCGATCCGGGGCAGGTGACGACGGAGAAGGTCGTCGTCGGCACGCGCGTGAGGCTCGAGAACCTCACGAAGGGCGGCGAGGAGACCTACGCGCTCCTGGGCCCGTGGGACACGGACCTCGCGCGGGGCGTGATCTCCTACCTGTCGCCGGTGGGCCGCGGGCTGCTCGGCAAGGGCCGGGGCGCGAAGGCGGAGATCGTGCTGCCCGAGGGCGCGGTCGCCTACGAGATCAAGGACATCGAGGCGGCGCCGCAGGAGCTGCTCCAGGCGGAGCAGTAGGGATCGGCGGACAGGCCGGACCGGGCGGCGCGCCCGTCACCGGCTGATCGGCTGCAGTTCGATCACGGGCAGGTAGCCTGCGCGCGTCATCTCGCACTGCACCCGTTCGCTTCCGCGCAGGAGATCGAGCGCGACACTCTCCTGCGCGTGCAAGCGGTCGTAGAACTCGGGGACCGAGCCCGGCGCATCGAGGCCGCCGATCCGCAGCACGCGATCTCCGCTGCGCACCCCCGCGCGCTCGGCCGGGCCTCCGGGGAAGATCCTGGCCACTCTGAGCCCGCCACTCCCGCAGAGTACGTCGAGCCCCCATCCCGTCGGACTCGCGGGCCGAATCCGCTTGAAGCCGACCCTCCGGCGCGGGTAGTCGATGACAAGCCGGCAATCGGCAAAGAAGCCGGAACCGATCCGGTTCTCCGGCTGCGTAGAAACCTCGATCAGCTTCACGCTCACGTTCTCGAAGCGAATCCCATCGATGTCCGCGAAGCGGGCGGTACCGAACCTGCTCACGGAATGCTCATCCGTGAAGAGGGGAAGATCGTGGCGGTTGGCGACGTAGCGGCTCAACCAGCTCCTGGGACCAGCACTCATGTCCCACCCCATCCCGGTGTCCAGGATGAACCCATCCCTCCCGGCGCCATCGATGTCGGCGACAATCCACGGCTCCCCGTCCCGGAGGTCGATCGGGACGTACTCCGTCCCGATCTCGTTGTCTTCCGAGCCCGGGTGGATCGTCACCGAGCCCGCCACATAGTCCACGACCACCGAGCCGAGCAGGAAAAGCGGGTCGCCCAGGACTCCGTCGATCCGCGTGCCCATCTCCCTGTCGATCCTGTCCAGGAGCTCGATGACGGCCCCTTCCTGGCCACGAAGAACGATCTCGCCGATCTCGATGTCCGGGAGGGGTATGGCCTCGGTCTTCACGTTGCCCGTCTGCCCACGGAGGCGGATCGTGCGCCGGCCTTCCGCGCGGAGAGTCCCGGCCATTCGCCTGCTCACGCCGATTCCG
>JAKLKT010000595.1 GCA_023150495.1 Planctomycetota bacterium | reverse complement strand
CCGAGGTGCTCCCTATCCCTGGATCTCGCCACGGAGGCTGACCGGGCTATGGCCCGTGATCCTCACGTCGACGAGCCGTCCCGCGAGGTCCGGGCCGCCCCTGAAGTGGACGATGAAGTTGCCGCGCGTGCGGCCCGTGAGCACGTCCGGGTCCTTCTTCGACGGCCCCTCGACGAGGACCTCGTACGTGCGGCCCGTCATCGCCTCGTGCTTCCCGGTCGCGACGGCCTCCTGCGCCTTCAGGAGCCGCAGGTTCCGCGCGGCCTTCGCCGGCTCGGGCACGTCATCCTCGAAGCGCTCGGCCGAGGGCGTGCCCGGACGCGGCGAGTAGCGGAAGACGAAGCTCTGCTGGAAGCCCACCTCGCGGACCAGCGAGAGGCTCTGCTCGAAGTCCTCCTCGGTCTCGCCGGGGAACCCGACGATGAAGTCGGCCGCGACCTCGCCGTCGGGGCAATGGCGCCGGAACTCGCGGACGATCTCGAGGTAGCGCTCGCGCGTGTAGCCGCGCGCCATGCGCTTCAGGACCGCGTTCGAGCCGCTCTGCGGCGGGATGTGGAGCGCGCCGCAGAGCTTCGGCAGCGTCGCCATGTCGTCGAAGAGCTCCGGCGCCATGTCCGCCGGGTGCGAGGTGACGAACCGGAGGCGCTTCAGCCCGGGGACGTCGTGGCAGGCGCGGAGCAGGTGGTGCAGGTCCTCCCCCTCGGGCCGGTCCTTCCCGTAGGAGTCGATGTTCTGGCCGAGGAGCGTCACCTCGACGACGCCGTCCGCGACGAGCGCCCGGACCTCGTCGACGAGCTCCGCCATCGGGCGGCCCTTCTCCCGGCCGCGCGTGGCGGGCACGATGCAGAAGGTGCAGTGGTGGTCGCAGCCGCGCGACACGGCGACGTAGGCGCGGTAGGGGTCGGTGCGGACCGACACGTCGCGGGCGGGCGGCGGCCGGTCGTGGCCCACCGAGACGACGGGCCCGAGCCCCTCGCGCGCGGCGGCGGCGAGGTCGAGGATGTCGCCGAACGACCGCGCGCCGGCGACGAGGTCGACGTAGGGCGCGCGCCGGGCGATCTCCTTGCCCATGCGCTCCGCCATGCAGCCCGTGACGCCGAGGAGCACGCCGGGCCTCCTCGTCTTGTGGCGGCGGAGCTCGCCCAGGTGGGAGAAGACCTTCTCCTCGGCGTGCTCGCGCACGGCGCAGGTGTTCACGAGGATCACGTCCGCGTCGGCGGGGTCCTTCGCCGCCTCGTAGCCCGCCCGGCGGAACGCGGACGCCATCAGCTCGCCGTCGTAGACGTTCATCTGGCAGCCGAAGGAGAGGACGAAGAGCCGCTTCGCGGGGGCCGCCGTGGTCACGGGGGGAATCCTAGCAGAGGTCCGTGGGGGGCTCCGGGGGCACGCGGGTGGCGAGCCGGTCGAGAAGGTGGAGCAGCAGGAGGAAGATGACGAGGTAGAGGAGGACCGGGAGGACCACCGCTACTCGGCCGCGGCGGCCGCCTTGGTCTTCCTGCCCTTCTTCTCCGCCTTCGCCTCCCCCTTCCCGGCGCCCTTCCCCTTCTTCTCCCCGGCGGCCTCGGGCGCCGCCTCGGCGGGCGCCGCGGGCTTGTCGACGAGCTGGAAGAGGGCGAGCGGCGCGCGGTCCCCGATGCGGGCCTTCCCGAGCCGGACGATGCGGGTGTAACCGCCCTCCCGGTCGCCGGCGGCCGGCGCGACGCGCCCGAAGAGGGTGCGCACCGCCGGCCGGTGGGGCATGAGCTGCGCGGCACGGCGGAAGGCGTGCAGGTGCGCGGCCTTCCCCTGCGGCGTCCCCTCGGCCTTGCGCGCGTTGCCGCGGCGGGCCAGCGTGATGAGCTTCTCGGCGAACGGGCGGAACGACTTCGCCTTCGCCACTGTGGTCACGACGCTCCCGTGCTCGAAGAGCGAGGCGACGAGGTTGCGCCGCATGGCGCGGTGATGGGAGCCCGAAACCGTGAGTCGGCCCTTCTTGTGGCGATGGCGCATGGTCCCTCCGTTACGAGCTCATCGCTTCGAGATCCATGTCGAGCTTCAGCCCGACCGCCCGGAGCTTCTGGTCCACCTCGCGGAGCGACGTCTTGCCGAAGTTCTTCATGGCGAGCAGGTCGGCCTCCGAGAGGCGGACGAGGTCGCCGATCGTCTTGATGTTCTCGGACTCGAGGCAGTTGCTCGCGCGCACCGAGAGGTCGAGGTCGCTGATCGGCAGCGCGAGGCGCTCCTTGAGGCTCAGCATCTTCGCGGCCGGCTCGGGCTCCGGCAGCGTGAGCGCCGCGGCCGGCGCCTCCTCCGGCACGATCTCCGCCCCC
>JAKLKT010000594.1 GCA_023150495.1 Planctomycetota bacterium | reverse complement strand
CGCCGTGCTCTACGCGTTCGCGCTCCTCCTTCCCGAGGGCACGCCGCTCAACGAGGGCGTGCGCGACGCGCTCGACGTGCGCGCGCCCGAGGGCACGCTCGTGAACGCGCTCTACCCGGCGCCGGTCGCCGGCGGCAACGTCGAGACGAGCCAGCGGATCGTCGACGTGGTGCTCGGCGCGCTCGGCAGGGCGCTTCCCGGAAGGCTGCCGGCCGCGTCGCAGGGCACGATGAACAACCTCACCTTCGGCTGGCGGGGCAAGACCTACTACGAGACGATCGCGGGGGGCTCCGGGGGCGCGCCGGAGGGGGCCGGCACGTCGTGCATCCACACGCACCTGACGAACACGCGCAACACGCCGATCGAGGCGCTCGAGAACGCGGCGCCGGTGATCGTGCGGCGGCTCGCGGTCGCGCGCGGGACCGGAGGCAGGGGAGCGCACCCGGGCGGCGACGGCTGCCTCAAGGAGATCGAGTTCACGGAGCCCGCGGTCGTGAGCCTCCTCGCGGAGCGCCGCGAGCGGGCGCCCTACGGGCTCGAGGGAGGGGGTCCGGGGGCCTGCGGCAGGAACGAGATCGTCCGCGGCGGCGTGGCGACCCCGCTCCCGGGGTGCACATCGGTGGACGTCCGCCCGGGCGACCGGCTGCGCATCCGGACCCCCGGCGGCGGCGGCTACGGCACGCCCGTATAATCACGGGCTCTCATGAAGTGGGTACTCTTCACCTCCGGGTGCGTCGTCGCCCTCGTTGCGCTCGGGTTCCTGGCCGTCGACGAGCGCGATGTCGTGTGGGAGGGGAGGAAGCCCCTCTGCGGCTACTGCCGCGCGGAGCTCGCCCACCATGCGGTCGTCTGCCGCGAGTGCAACCGCTCCCTCGACTGGCGCCCGACCACCGAGGAGTGCCGCTGGTGCCTCGAGCGGAAGGACCTCGACCACCTCCTCCGGATCTACCGGGAGCTCGAGAAGGAGGAGCCGCTTCCGGCGCCGCTCGCGCCCTACGAGGCCTACTTCGAGGCGATCGACGTGGGGGCCTGCACCTACTGCGGCGGGATCGGCATGGTGATGGAGAACGGCGAGCAGGCGGCATGCCCCGTCTGCCGCGGCGACAAGCGGTGCGTCGCCTGCGCCGGCACGCGCTCCGTGGTGATCGGGGACGACGGCGCCCACCGCCGCGCCTCGGAGCGCGAGGACGAGCGCGTGCGCGCGAAGGTGCGCGGGGTCGTCACCGACCTCCCCCTGAACGACGGCGTGCTCGTCGACAAGGACGTCGAGGCGCTCCGCGGGTACGTCGAGGCGGAGGATCTCACCGACCTGCACGGCCGCCGCATCCTCGATCTCGCGCGCGAGCGGATGAAGGCCGCGTTCCGCACGCTGCACGAGGAGCACACGAAGCGCGCGAAGGCGCCCGGCGGGTCGTAGGCCGCCCGGCCCCCCTTCCCGGAGCCCATCCACCCCCCCCTGGCCGGGGAGCTACCGGTCGAGGATGAGGGGCAGCGGATCCGCCATGGCCCCTCTCGGGCGGTCCGCGCCGAAGAGCCAGGTGACCGTCGGCGCGATCTGCTCGAGGCCCGGGTTCGCGTCGGGGCCGAGCGGGACGTTCGAGAGGAAGACGCCCGGCGTCTCGCGCTGGTCGTTGCTGCAGTGGTCGCCCGACCATGGGCGCTTGTTCGGCTCGAAGAGCGCGGGGGGGACGCCGAGCAGCGCCGTCTGCCACGACACGCGGTAACCCTCCGCGAACGCGCACTGGAGCTCGGGCGCCTCGGCCATCCGGCTGCCGCTCCAGATGGCGTCCCCGCGGTAGACGTCGCGGAGCGCGTGCATGTCGTCGGGGCCCCGGAGCGCGAGGAGCTTCCGCGTGATCTCCGCGAGCAGCGCCTCCTTCTCCTCCGGCTTCACGATGCCGTCGCGCTCGCGCCCCGCGAGGTTCAGGTAGATCTGGCCGAGGCCGAGCGCGTAGGCGCGCGTCCGGCTCCAGTCGATGCCGGACGTGACGCCGCGCCGGAAGAGCTCGTCGAGGTCGCGCTGCCGGCGTCCCTGCGCCTCGTCGGCGAGCGCGAGGTACCCCTCCTGCGCGAGCCACGTGTTGATGTTCATGCCGTAGCGGAACGAGTGGAACCCGTGGTCGGAGACGATCAGGAGCACGTCGCGCGGGTGGAGGCGCTTCAGGACCTCGGCGACCGTGTCGTTCATCCAGCGGTAGGACTCGAAGATCGGGTCCTCGACGCCCGTCCGCTCGTAGAAGTCGGCGATCGCCTTCGGGTCGTGCGCGGGGTGGCGCGTGTCGCGGAACCGGTAGTAGAGGTGGCCGACGC
>JAKLKT010000593.1 GCA_023150495.1 Planctomycetota bacterium | reverse complement strand
CAGATCTACCGCGACCGCGGTGACCCGCGGACCGCGCTCGGCGTGCTGAGCCTCGGCCCGGCCAACTCCCTGGTCGTTCATCTGCGCGCGGAGCTGCTCCGCCAGGTGGGCGATCTCGTGATGGCGGAGCGGCTCTACGAGACGCTCCTCTCGGGCAGCGGCTTCTCCGACCTCGTCGCGTGGCAGGGGCTCATGGAGACCCTCTCGGCTTCGAAGCGGACGAGCGACTTCATCGCGCTGTGCGAGCGCGCGCTCGAGACCGGCCGCCTCGAGGGCGACGCCCGCGCGGCGGCAGCCGTGCACTGCATGCGCGGCGCCTGCCTCGAGACGGAGGGCAGGTCGGCGGAGGCGATCATGGACTACGAGGCGGCCATCCGGCTCGATGACGCGAACGTGACCGCGCTCAACAACGCCGCGTGGAACATCGCCAAGACGACGCCCGCGCGCGTCGCGGAAGCGCGCGCCTACGCGGACCGGGCGTTGAAGCTCGATCCCGAGAACGCGTCCCTGCTCGACACGGCGGCGGAGATCCACTCCCTCCAGGAGGACACGGAAGGCGCGCTGGGCCTCATCGGCCGCGCGATCGAGCGCGCGCCCAAGACGAAGGTCGCCGCCTACACGGTGCACAAGGCGCAGATCCTCTGCCGGGGCGGGCGGGAGGAAGACGCGAAGGTCCTGCTCGAGGAGGTGCGCCGGAAGTACGACGGCGACCCCGCGGCCGCGCGGGCCCGTTCGCTCCTGTGGGAGATCGAGCGGAAGCACCTCCCGGAAGAGGAGCCGGCGCAACTGCCGGCGGTAGCGGAGGAAGAGGAACAGAGGCCGGGGACCGGAGGGGGGGAGTGATCCCTCCCTCCTCTCCCCCCCCAGCATGGAAGGAACCGCCGGACCGCCTCTGCAAGGGCGGCGGCTAGAACCGATAATCAACCTTTAGGAAGAAAGACATGCTCAAGCAGAAGATCCTTGATCGGAACATCCGGTTCGGCGTGATCGGTCTCGGTTACGTCGGCCTGCCGCTCGCGGTCGAGTTCGCGAAGGCGGGCATGAAGGTGACGGGCTTCGAAGTCGACCGGCGGAAGGTCGAGAGCCTGTCGATGGGAGAGTCGTACATCGGCGACGTCCCGTCGAGCGAGGTCGCGCCCCTCGTCAAGCGGGGCCTCTTCTCGGCGACGACGGACTTCGACGAGCTCGCGCAGATGGACGTGGTCAGCATCTGCGTCCCGACGCCGCTCTCCAAGACGCGTGACCCCGACATGAGCTACGTCGTCCAGGCGACCGAGGACGTGCGTCGGCGGCTCCGCAAGGGCCAGCTGATCATCCTCGAGTCGACGACGTACCCGGGCACGACCGACGAGCTCATGAAGGTCGAGCTGGAGAAGACCGGCCTCAAGTGCGGGACGGACTTCTTCCTCGCGTTCAGCCCGGAGCGCGTCGACCCGAGCAACCCGCAGTACGGGGTCAAGAACACCCCGAAGCTCGTGGGCGGCGTCGACGAGGTGTCGGGCGAGTTGACCCACCTGTTCTACAGCCAGGCGATCGACCGGGTCATCAAGCTCTCCAGCGCCGCGGCGGCCGAGATGAGCAAGCTTCTCGAGAACACCTTCCGCAGCGTGAACATCGGCCTCGTCAACGAGATGGCGCTCATGTGCGAGCGCCTCGGCCTCGACGTCTGGGAGGTCATCGACGGCGCGGCCAGCAAGCCCTTCGGCTTCATGAAGTTCGTCCCCGGCCCCGGCGTGGGCGGCCACTGCATCCCGCTCGACCCGTTCTACCTCTCGTGGAAGCTGCGCACCCTCAACTACCGGGCGCGCTTCATCGAGCTCGCGGGCGAGATCAACAGCGAGATGCCGCACTACGTCGTCCGCCTCGTCTCCGAGGCGCTCAACAAGGACCGGAAGAGCGTCAACGGCAGCCGCGTCCTGCTCCTCGGCGTCGCCTACAAGAACGACGTCGCGGACATGCGCGAGTCGCCGGCGCTCGACATCCTGAGCGTCCTCGAGAAGGAGGGCGCGCAGGTCGCCTACCACGATTCCTTCGTGCCGGAGTTCCGCCACGGCGACAAGTCCTACAAGCAGGTCGACCTGACCGTCGAGGAGCTCAGGAAGGCCGACTGCGTGGTCGTCGCGTGCAAGCACAAGGGCGTCGACTGGAAGCTCGTCGCGCAGCACGCGAAGCTGATCGTCGACTCCAGGAACGCCTACCCGCGCAACGGCAAGTCGCCCGGCCCGGCGCGGATCGTGAAGCTCTAGTCCGAAGCGAGAACGAATCGGGGGCGCGGCATCGTCCGCGCCCCCGCTGTTTTCGGGGAGGGGAGGGGCTCCGGGGAGG
>JAKLKT010000592.1 GCA_023150495.1 Planctomycetota bacterium | reverse complement strand
GGCGTCGGCCGCGACCGCCCCGCGCTCCGCGAGGTCGCGGAGCCCGCGCAGGAGGAGCGCCGAGCCCTTCCAGAACAGACGGTCGCGGTTGCACCGGACCGAGACGGTCTCCGTCGGGCCGCGGGAGCGGGCGACGACCCGGCGCCCGGCGGCCGTCCATGCGTCGATCTCGACCGCCGTGCTGCCTTCGGCGCGCAGGACCTCGAGCATGCCGGAGGCCGCCTCGGCTCCCGACCCCGTCGAGCCGCGCAGCGACCACGCGCCGTGGCGCGCGATGCGTGCGCAGTCGGCGGGCCGGAGCGCCCGCGACAGCACGATGGCGATGTCGAGGCCGTGCCCGCGGAGGCGCTCGACGTCGCCGGGAGAGACCTCCACGACCGGGCATCCCGGGAGGAGCGGCCGGAGGTCCGTCGGGGCGAGCGCGTCCGGATCGCCGGGGAAGAACCCCTCGTCGAGCCTGAGGTAGAGGTCGTGGAGGAGGCCCCGCCAGAGACGGCGGTGGAGGGGCTCGGCGCGGGCGTCGCACCTCGCGGCCGCGAGGACGACGACCCGCGCGAACGCCGACGCCTCGATCTCCGAGACGAGGCGCGCGGCCCACGCCGGCTGGACCGCCGAGTCGACGACGAGTCCCACCCGCAGCGGCGCGAAGGCGCCGGCGGGGCCGCCTCGCGACAGGGTCGCCCGCTCGCCTTGGATGCGTTGGTGCATGCTCGTCGATGTCGCGCCGTTTGGACGGACGGCGCCCCCGGCGGCGGGGGCGCAAGATCCGTGCCCGTGGCCGCCCCCGGAGCCCCCCCGGATCAGTGTCTGTAGACGAAGACGTTGCCGCGCACGTCGTTCACCACCACGAAGACGTCGAGCGAGGGCACGTGGCGCCACCGGCCCAGGGTCCCGGCCCGCGTGGCGGACGGCGGCGTCGTATCGACCCCTGAGGTCTCGCGGGCGGTCCACTGCAGCCGCGCCACGTCGAGGGCGTAGACGTTCGCGCCCCCGCCCCAGACGACGATGCGCTTCGTCCCGGGGTGATACGCCGCGCCGGGGTAGTCGAGCCGCTCCGCCGCCGTCGCCCCCGTCGTCTCGGCGACGACGTGCTGCCCGTCGGGGTGGTCGAGGTCCCAGATGCGGACCTCCCCTGCGCCGATCATCACGTACTTGCGCTCGACGGGGTCGATCTCGGCGGTCCGCCCGTAGCCGAGCCACCCGCGGAACGGCGCGTAGCGGGTCCACTCGGACGCCGTCGCGTCGAACGCGGCGAGGACGGCCTCCTTTCCGTGCGACCCGTGCATCCACACGCGCCCGTCCGGCCCGATGGCCGATGTCGCTACGCCGTAGCAGGGGCACTCGCCGTGCTGCGTCCACCGGAGCGCGTCGAAGTCGAACATGTAGGTCATGGGGTCCGAGAACTGCCCGCTGAACCAGAGCCCGGCGCCCCCGCCGACGAAGAACCTGTCCACGGAAGGCACGTACTCCAGGTACTCGTAGGTGTGGCGGGAGACCGGGGCGCCGTCCGGGTGGGTGCGCTTCTCCGAGAGGTTCTTCTCGTCTCCCGGCGGGAACGCGGACGGATCGGTGAGGCGCCGCCAGCGAAAGTCCCTCATGTCGAAGGCGTAGATCTCGTTCCCGTCGTAGTCGCCGTGGCCCCCGCCGAAGACGACGAGCCGGTCCCGCTTCGTGTCGTAGGCGCCGCCGCTCCAGGGGCGGATGACGTTCGGGTACGTCCCGGGCGACGGCGCGACCTCGGAGAGCCACGTGCCGGGGATCTCGTACCACTGGCCCGGCTTCAGCGCGCGGATCGCGGCGAGGATCGCCTCCGGCGAAGGGCGCTCGCCCCTCGGCCGCTCCGTCCGGAACACGCAGCCGTGGACCCGGCGGCCCGCCGCGAGGATCGCCTCCACCTGCAGCGTGTGGTCGCCCTCGAAGACGGCGCCGGGATCGAGCCTCCAGGCGAAGGGCGCCTCGGCGTCCTCGTGCCGCACGACGCCGTCCAGCCGGAACCGGACGGCCGTGATGCCGTCGCCCTCCGCGCGGAGGTCCGTCGGCGCGGCGACGACGGATCCGTCCCGGGGGGCCGCGAAGGCCACCCGCCGGTCGCCCGGGAAGCGCAGCGTCGCTTCGCGGGAATCGGCCTCCCGGTCCCGGTACGCCGTGACGGCGAGGACATGCCGGCCGCTCCAGGTCGAGGGGTCGAGGGTCCACGAGTACGGCGCGTCCTCGAGGTCGGAAAGGACCTCCCCGTCCATCGCGAACGTGACGCGGGAGATCCCCTTGCCTGCCACGGAGATGGCCCTCGGCTCCCCGACGGCCTCGCCGTCGTCGGGCATGTCGAA
>JAKLKT010000591.1 GCA_023150495.1 Planctomycetota bacterium | reverse complement strand
CCTCCACTGCGTCGGCTGCGGGATCGACCTCCCGGAGCTCGAGCCTCGCCTTTTCTCCTTCAACTCGCCGCGCGGCGCGTGCGAGACCTGCGGGGGCCTCGGGGCCACCCGCGCGATCGACCCGAAGAAGGTCGTCGTCGACGCGTCGCTCTCGATCGAGGAGGGCGCGCTCGGCGTCATGACGAGGACCAGGATGAAGCACCTCACGTTCGCGGGGGTGCGGGTCGACGAGCTCGCGGACCTCGTGCCCGTCGACGTGCCGTGGAAGGAGCTCTCGCAGGCGCAGCGCGATCTCGTCCTGAACGGCGCGAACGGCGCGTTCGTCAGGCGGCGGCGGAAGTGGGAGGGCAAGGACTACGCGATCGACATGAGCGACCGCGTGGAATACAAGGGCATCCTCCCGTCGATGGAGGTCGCGTGGCGGAAGGGCGCGAAGACCGTCGGCCGCTTCCTCTCCGAGATGCCCTGCCCCGACTGCAAGGGGCGCCGGCTGAAGCCCGTCGCGCTCGCGGTGAGGTTCCGCGACCGCGCGATCGACGGGGTGACCGCGCTCCCCGTGGACGACGCGCTCGCGCTCTTCGAGGGCGTGAAGCTCGAGGGGAGCGAGGCGCTCGTCGGGAAGGAGATCGTGAAGGAGCTGCGCTCGCGCCTCGGGTTCCTCTCCGAGGTGGGGCTCGGCTACCTGACCCTCGACCGCTCCGCCGCGACGCTCGCGGGCGGCGAGGCGCAGCGGATCCGCCTCGCGACCCAGGTCGGCGCGGGGCTCAAGGGCGTCATCTACGTCCTCGACGAGCCGTCGATCGGGCTCCACCCGCGCGACAACGGCCGCCTGCTGACGTCGCTCAGGCGCCTGCGCGACATGGGCAACACGGTCCTCGTCGTCGAGCACGACGACGAGACCATGCGCACGTCGGACTACCTCGTGGACGTCGGCCCCGGCGCGGGGCGGGAGGGGGGCGAGATCGTCGCGGCCGGCTACCCCGACGAGGTCTGGGAGTCGCCGCGGTCCCTGACCGCCGCCTACCTGCGCGGCGACCGGTCGATCCCCGTGCCCGCCGCGCGACGGACGCCCAAGGGCGCGATCGTCGTCCGCGGCGCGCGCCACCACAACCTGCGGGGGATCGACGTCCCCTTCCCGCTCGGCGTCTTCGTCGCGGTCACGGGCGTCTCCGGCTCGGGCAAGTCGTCGCTCGTGAACGACGTCCTCCGCCGTGCGCTCGCGCAGCAGCTCCACGGCGCGCAGGACGTGCCCGGCGCGCACGACGGCATCGACGGCGTCGAGGGGATCGACAAGGTGATCGAGATCGACCAGGGTCGAACCCCGCGACCTACACCCATCTGTTCGAGCCGATCCGCGACCTCTTCGCGATGCTGCCCGAGGCGCGCACGCGCGGCTACCGGAAGGGGCGATTCTCCTTCAACGTGAAGGGCGGCCGCTGCGAGGGGTGCAAGGGCGCCGGCGTGAAGACGGTCGAGATGCAGTTCCTCCCCGACGTCGAGGTCGTCTGCGAGGAGTGCGACGGCCGCCGCTTCAACGAGGAGACGCTCTCGGTCGCGTTCAAGGGGAAGAGCATCGCCGACGTGCTCGCGATGACGGTCGCGGAGGCGCGCGACTTCCTCGCCGACCACCCGAGGCTGCGGCGGCTGCTCGACACGCTGTTCGACGTGGGCCTCGGCTACGTCTCGATCGGCCAGCCCGCGACGACGCTCTCCGGCGGCGAGGCGCAGCGCGTGAAGATCGCGAAGGAGCTCGGCCGCCCCGGCACGGGGAGGACGCTCTACCTCCTCGACGAGCCGACGACCGGGCTCCACCACGAGGACGTCCGGAAGCTGCTCGAGAGCCTCCAGCGCTTCGTCGACCGCGGGAACACGGTCGTGGTCATCGAGCACAACCTCGACGTGATCAAGTCCGCCGACCACGTCATCGACCTCGGACCGGAGGGGGGCGCGGGGGGAGGGAAGGTCGTCTGCGCGGGCACGCCGGAGGAGGTCGCGCGCGTCCCGGACTCATACACGGGCAGGGCGCTCCGGCCGGTGCTCGACGCCCGGAAGCTTGCGCCGCCGAAGGTCGCGCGCATCCCCGAGGAGAAGCTCAAGGACCTGGTCGTCAAGGGCGCGCGCCTCCACAACCTGAAGGGCGTGGACGCGCGGATCCCCGCCGGCGCGATCACGGTCGTCACCGGCCCGTCGGGCTCGGGCAAGACATCGCTCGCGTTCGACACGATCTTCGCCGAGGGGCAGCGCCGGTACGTCGAGTCGCTCTCGACCTACGCGCGCCGATTCCTCGGCCGCATGGACAAGCCGCCCGTGGACTCGATCGCGGGCCTCGGCCCCGCGATCGCGATCGACCAGCGGAACCGGAGCCGGAACCCGCGCTCGACGGTCTCGACGACGACGGAGATCCACGACTACCTCCGCCTCGTGTTCGCCCACGCGGGGACGCCGCGCTGCCCGAGGTGCAGGAAGGAGCTCGTCGCGCGATCGCCGTCGCAGGAGGCGGGCCGGCTGGCGAAGCGCTTCGCGGGGAAGAGGCTCCTCGTCGTCGCCCCGCTCGCGAAGGTCGACGCCGCGCTCCTCAAGCGCCAGGGTTTCACGAAGCTCTACGCGGACGGCGCCGAGAAGCCGCTCTCCGACACCGAGGGCGAGGCGTGGCTCGTCGTGGACCGGCTCGTGGTGAAGGAGAAGGTGCGCCTCGCCGAGGCGCTGGAGGCCGCGTACAAGGTGGGCAAGGGGATCGCGGGGATCGCGGAGCCCGGCGGCGAGGTCGAGCGGTTCACGGAGCGGCCCGGCTGCCCGGAGCACGGCGTGATGCTTCCCGGCGCGCAGCTCGAGCCGCGGATGTTCTCGTTCAACCACCACCACGGCGCGTGCGAGCGCTGCCATGGCCTCGGCGTGATCCAGCGCGTCGACCCCGCGAAGGCGATCCGCCACCCCGACCGCACCTTCCGCGGCGGCGCGTTCGGCCACGGCGCCGCGGCCTACATCGCGATGTCGAAGTGGTACCGGACGCAGGTCGAGGCGGTGGCGGCCGTCCACGGCCTCCCGCTCGACGTCCCGATGGGGAAGTGGAAGCCGGAGCACATCGCGATCCTCTTCGACGGCACCGGCGACCGGATGTACCGGATCGACCGGCGGCTCAAGCGGCCGGGGGGGAAGTCCTACCGGCTCCGCACGGACACGAAGTGGCTCGGCGTCTCCGCGATCGTCGAGGAGTGGTACCGGAAGAGCGGCGGCGGCCGCTGGACGGAGAAGATCGGCGAGGTGATGCGGCCCGAGCGCTGCCCCGCCTGCGAGGGAGGCCGGCTGAACCCGATCTCCCGCGCGGTCACGCTGCCGGGCGGCCTCCGGATCGGCGAGGTCGAGGCGCTCACCGTGACGGACGCGCCGTCGGCCTCGGCTATCTCACGCTCGACCGCGGCACCGCGACGCTCTCCGGCGGCGAGGCGCAGCGGATCCGGCTCGCGACGCAGATCGGGAGCGGCCTCGTCGGCGTCGTCTACGTCCTCGACGAGCCGACGATCGGGCTCCACCCGCGCGACACCGAGCGCCTCCTCGGGTCGCTCCGGGGGCTCCGCGACCTCGGGAACACGGTGCTCGTCGTCGAGCATGACCCCGACACGATCCGCGCCGCCGACCGCGTGATCGACATGGGCCCGGGCGCGGGGAAGAACGGCGGCGAGGTCGTGTTCGAGGGGAGCGTGAAGGAGCTGCTCGCGAGGAAGGGGCTGCCGACCGCGGACTTCCTCTCCGGCCGCCGCACGATGGAGCGCCCTCCCCCGCGCCCCCTCCCTTCCGCGTTCCTGAAGGTGGAGAACGCGCACGCGCACAACCTGAAAAAAATACGGGTCAAGATCCCGGTGGGCCGCCTCACCTGCATCACCGGCGTCTCGGGCGCGGGCAAGTCCTCGCTCCTCTTCGACGTCCTCTGGAGCGAGGCCGAGGGGGTGCGGGGGACGAAGGGGAAGGTGAAGGGGCTCGACCGGTTCGGGACCGTGTACGTCGTCGACCAGCTCCCGATCGGCACGACGCCCGCGTCGAACCCCGCGACCTACACGAAGGCGCTCGACCCGATCCGCGACCTCTTCGCGATGCTGCCCGAGGCGCGCGTGCGCGGCTTCGACGCGGGGCGGTTCAGCTTCAACCGGGAGGGCGGGCGGTGCGAGGCGTGCGAGGGGCGCGGCGCCGTGAAGGTCGAGATGCACTTCCTCGCGGACGTCTGGGTGCCGTGCGACGAGTGCCGCGGGCGCCGGTACAACCGCGAGACGCTCGAGGCGAAGTACAAGGGGAAGTCGATCGCCGACGTGCTCGACATGGAGATCGGGGAGGCGCGCGGGTTCTTCGCGAACGTGCCGCGCGTGGCGCGGATCCTCTCGACGCTCGACGACGTGGGGCTCGGGTACCTTTCGCTCGGGCAGCCGGCGACGACGCTCTCGGGCGGCGAGGCGCAGCGGGTGAAGCTCGCGGCGGAGCTCGCGCGCAAGAGCCGCGACGAGGTGCTCTACCTGCTCGACGAGCCGACGTGCGGGCTGCACCCGACCGACATCGAGAAGCTCGTGCTCGTGCTCCACCGGCTCGTGGACCAGGGGCACACGGTCGTGGTGGTGGAGCACAACGTGGACTTCATAAGGACGGCGGACTGGATCGTCGATCTCGGACCCGAGGGCGGCGACGCGGGCGGCGAGCTCGTGGTCGAGGGGACGGTCGAGGAGGTGGCGAAGTGCAAGACGTCGCACACGGGGCGGTTCCTGCGCGGCTGAGGCCGTGGCTCGCGCTGCTCCTTGTGGCGGCGGTATGCGCGGGGATCCTGCTCGCGGGCGACAGGGTCGCGCACGCGCTCCGCTACGAGCGGAACGCGCTCCTCGACGGCCAGCTGTGGCGCGCGCTGACGGGGCACCTCGTTCACGTCTCGTGGCTCCACCTCGGGCTCGAGCTGGCGGGGGCGGTCGTCATCGTGGGCGTCCTTCGACGGCACCTGCACTGGGGGGCGGCGGTCCTCTGCGCCCTGGGCGCGACCGCGGGCCTCTTCCTCTTCGGGCTGCGTGTGCACCACTACTGCGGCCTGCAGGCGGTGCTCCACGGGCTCGTCGTCTACGGCGCCCTCATCGGGTGGCGCCGCGACCGGCTCAAGGGCTGGCTCGTCGCCCTCATGCTCGTGGTGGCGAGCATCGTCTTCGACATGGCCTCGGGCGACGCGAGACTGACGGGCGCGGAAGAGCCTCTCGCGACCGCGGCGGGCGCGGCGTCCGGCGCGCTCGCGTTCGCGATCCTCTACCGCCCCAGCCGGACGCGCTTGTAGAGGTCGAGCAGCCGCCTCAGCTCGTCGATCGGCTTCTCGTGGTCCTCGACGCGCAGGTCGATGTAGCGGTCGTTGTTGCCCCCGTACCCCCCGTTCTTCCTTGTCACAAGAAGCGCGGCCGACTGCATGCCGCGCTTGTCGCCGCCGGCGCGCTGGCCCGCGGCGAGGGCCTCCACCAGACGGTCCGCGAGCTCCCCCTTCGACGCGAGAAACGCGTCGGCCATCGCGTCCACCACCTGCTTCCCCGCGAGGATGTTCCCCTGCACGCTATACCCCTCGCCGGTCCGGTGGCCCGCCCAGTCGAGGCACTCGGGGCCGGTGAACGCCGCGGCGCGCCCCTTCGCGTCGACGATCCCGAGCTGGCGCCGGCCGCGCCCGGCGTCGGCGCCCGTGAGCGCCGCGACCGCCGCGGCG
>JAKLKT010000590.1 GCA_023150495.1 Planctomycetota bacterium | reverse complement strand
TCCTGGTTCCGCCGCCCCACGCTCGAAGCCCTTGCCCTTGACGCCTCGTCGATCCGGGTCACCCTGCGCAACGAGATGCCTGACTCCATCGACGTGGCACCCTCGAAGGGCGGCGAGCCCCTCTTCTTCGCGAGCTACGCGGGCCACGACTACCCCCTCGTGCCGGACGACTTCGAGCCCTTCCCCCTCGCGCCCGGCGCCCGGAGGACCTTCGAGCTGCGCCTTCCGAGTCCCCTGGCGGACCGGGAGGCGCTGGTCGTTTCGTACCCCCGCGGCGGTGTCCGCGCGGAGGCGCGCCGATGAGCATCGAGGAGCTCGTCCGCCCGCTGCGAAGGGGCCTCGCGGGGTTGCGCGCGCGCGTGCGCGGCCTCGTGCTCGTGCTGGGCGCCGGCCGCCTCGCGGTCTTCCTCGGCGTGGCGCTCGCGCTGCTTTTCGGGCTCGACTACGTGCTCCGCCTGCCGGTGTCCGTCCGGGCGGTGCTCCTCGTGCTGCTCGCCCTCGGCGGCGGTGCCGTGCTCGTGCGCCACCTGCTCCGGCCGCTGCTGAGGGATCTCCCCGACGAGACGCTCGCCGCGAGCGTCGAGCGCGCGCACCCGCGCCTCAACGACCGGCTGCGATCGAGCCTCGCCTTCGCCCACGCCGCCTCGGACCCCGACAACGAGGACTCGCGCGAGCTCATGCGCGCGGTCGTCGAGGAGACGGTGCGCGAGGCGGCAACGATCCCCTTCCGGCGCGTGGCCGCCGGGCGGACCCCTGCGCGCTGGGCGGCGGCGGCTGCCATGGTCGCGGTCCTGCTCGGCGCGGCCGCGGCCGCCCGCGCCGACCTCGCCTCGATCTTCGTGCGGCGCTCCCTGCTGCTCCGGGAGGTCTCGTGGCCCCGCCGCACGGTCCTCGTCGTCGAGGGCATGGAGCCGGGCGTCCCGCGCCGCGTCACCCTCGGCCGCGAGACCACGATCCGCGTGCGCGCGGAGGGCTCGTTCCCGGACCGGGTCCGCTTCACGTTCTACGAGACGAGCGCCGGCCCCGGCCGCGCCGACGAGATCGACCTCACGCCCTCGGCGGACGACCCCTCGCTCTTCGCGTTCACGCTCAAGGTCTACTCCTCCTACCGCTTCACCGTGGTCGGCGGCGACGACGATCGCGCGGAGACCTACGGGATCGATGCGCTGACGCCGCCCTCGGTGCTCGGCATCGAGATGGAGGCCACCTACCCCGACTATCTCGCGCGGCCGCCCGCGAAGCTCGAGGGCGGCGGGCAGCGGGTGCCGCAGGGCACGAAGCTCCGGGTCCGCGTGCGCACGAACCTGCCGCTGCGCGAGGCTTCGGCCGGCTTCGGCACCGAGGAGCCGCGGCCGATGCAGCTCCTCGAGCCCGACCTCGCCGCCATGGATATCGTCGCGGAGAAGAACCTGCGGTATGCGCTGCGCCTCGTCGGCGAGAACGGCGAGGAGAACGACCCGGGCGCCGACACGTTCCTCCTCCAGGTCGTGCAGGACCAGCCGCCGTCGATCCGCGTGCGGACGCCGGCGGCCCAGTCGGAGTACCTCGCGGGCGGCGTCGTGCTCGTCGCGTTCTCGGCGCAGGACGACTACCGGGTCGAGGGCGTGACGCTCGCGTACCGCGTCAACGAGGAGGCCCCGCGCCTCGTGAAGGCGGGCGAGTCGGGGGGCGACGCGATCCGCGCGCTCGTCCCGGCGGAGCGCGCGGACACCGAGCTCCACGGCATCTTCGCGATCGACCTCGCCCGGCTGCTGCGGGCCGACGGCAAGCTGATCGACAAGGGCGACAAGCTCGCCTTCTCCCTCGAGGCCGTCGACTCCGGCGGCAGGACACGGGAGACGCGGAGCGCGCTGCGCGTCGACGTCGTCGGCGACGAGGAGCTGGCGCAGATCCTGCAGGGGCGCCAGCAGGAGCTGCGCGAGACCGTGCGAAGAGCGGACGGCCGCGCCCGGGAGACCGGCGAGAAGATCGCGCTCGCCCGCGACGTCTCGGGTGTGGCGCAGGAGTTCCGGCACGCGAACGACCTCGCGCAGGCGTCGCAGGGGCGGGTCCTCGAGCAGCTCGAGGCGCTCGCCTCGCGCGTGGGCACCGTCGTCAATCTCTACGTCTTCAACCGGCTCGACGACCGCTCGGCCGCCGAGCAGATCCTGCCGTTCTTCGAGCGGCACCTCCTCGCCCCGTCGGACGCGAGCGCGCCGCCGTTCCGCGGCGACCTCTACCGCGATCTCTGGGTGGCGTTCGTCGAGAAGCGCATCCGCCTCGGCGACGCCCAGATGAAGCTCCTCGAGATGGCGTTCCTCGCCGGCGACCTCGCGGCGGACGAGGGGCCGCGCGCCTACCGC
>JAKLKT010000589.1 GCA_023150495.1 Planctomycetota bacterium | reverse complement strand
CGATGGAGCTCGCGAACTCGCTCCTCTCCCGGTTCCCGGACGATCCGAGGGGCCTCCACCTTCGCGGCCGCGCGAGCCTCGCGCACGGCAACGCGAAGGCCGCGGCCCGCGACCTCGAGCGCTACGTGCGGCAGCGGCCGGGGGATCCGGCCGGCTACGGCGACCTCGCGAGGGCGCTCGCCGCGCTGGGCGAGCGCGAGCGGGCGGCCGTGCAGGAGCGCATCGGCGCCTTCGTGGCGCAGGAGGCGGGGGACGGGGCATGAGCGAACAGGTCTACGTGGTGCCGCGCGCGGAGCTCTTCCCCGACGGCGCGCCGCACGGCTTCTTCCGTGCGGGGGCGGAGTTCTTCGCCCGCATCCACGCGCGCGGGTTCTTCGCCGACCGCGACCGGGTCGAGGAGGACCCGTCGCTGAAGCAGGTGATCCCCTACGCGCTTGTCGCGCGCGACGACGAGGTCTTCCTGTGCCGGCGCAGCCACCGGGGCGGCGAGCGCCGCCTCCACGGACTCCTCTCGGTGGGCGTGGGGGGCCATGTCAACCCCGAGGACCGGGCCGACGTGATCGAGGACGCGCTCCGGCGGGAGCTCCGCGAGGAGCTCGTCCTGCCCGCCTGCTACGAGGCGCGCATCGTCGGGCTCGTGAACAACGACACGACGCCGGTCGGATCGGTGCACGTCGGCGTCGTCGCCGTCGTCGATCCGGGCCCCTTGCCCGTGAAGGTTCGTGAGGAGGATACGATGTCCGGCGGCTTCGTGAGCCGGGCCGACCTCCTCGCGCTGCACGCGTGTTCGCGCGAGAGCTTCGAGGGCTGGTCGGCCCTGCTCATCGACCGGCTCGACGAGGTGCTCGAATGGGGAAGACAGCCCGGCTCATCTACGCCGACTCCGAAAGCAACGCCGACCTCTACTACCTGACCCGCTTCCTCGCCGGGGACCCGTTCCTCTACGTGGAGCAGGGCGGGAAGAGGACGCTGCTCCTCTCCGACCTCGAGATCGACCGCGGACGCCGCGAGGCCTCCGTCGACGAGGTCCTCCGCCTCCAGAAGATCACGGAGGAGGTGAGGAGGCGTCTCCCGGTGCCGCCGCGCGACCCCGCGGTGCGGATCGGCGCGCACATCCACGTGTTCGCGCAGGAGCGGGGCATCGACGCGTTCGAGGTCCCGGGCAGCTTCCCGGTCGCGGTCGCCGACTCCCTCCGGGGCCACGGCCTCGGCGTCCACTGGCTCCCGCCGCCGTTCGTGCCGAAGCGGGCGACCAAGACGGCGGAGGAGGTGAAGCACATCCGCCGCGCGATCGCCCACACCGAGGCGGCGATGTCCGCCGCGATCGAGCGGATCCGCAGGGCGACGATCCGCGGGAGCCGTCTCTACGAGGGGAGCACGCCCCTCACGAGCGAGGAGGTGCGGAAGACCGTCGAGCGGGTCCTCCACGAGCGCGGCTGCCACCCCTACCAGGCGATCGTCGCGGGCGGCGACCAGGGCGTCGACCCGCACGAGCGCGGCTTCGGCCCGCTCCCCGCGAACCTGCCGATCATCCTCGACATCTTCCCCCGCGACAACGCGACGCGGTACCACGGCGACATGACGCGCACCGTCGTGCGCGGCAAGGCGAGCAGGACCGCGACGCGGATGTTTGAAGCCGTGCGCGAGGCGAAGGCGCGGGCCGAGAGGATGCTCCGCGACGGCGTCGACGGCAAGGATGTCCACGAGGCGGTCCGGAAGACCTTCGAGAAGGCGAGGTTCAAGACCGGCGAGCGCGGCGGCCGCATGGTCGGGTTCTTCCACGGGACCGGCCACGGCCTCGGCCTCGCGGTCCACGAGTACCCGGGTCTCGGGCAGGTCTCCGACACGATGCGCGCGGGCCACGTGGTCACGGTGGAGCCGGGCCTCTACTACCCCGGCGTCGGCGGCGTCCGCCTCGAGGACGACGTGCTCGTGACGAAGAGGGGCTCCGAGAACCTGTGCACGCTGCCCGACGAGTTCGAGATCTGAGGACGGCTTCGCCGGGGGCGAGGCAGGCAAGGGTGGACCCGGCCGGTTAGGCTTTCCGCGAGCGGACGATGGACCAGAGGATGGCACGGGATCTCCTCGGTGTCGCGCACGATGCGGGCGCCGTCGAGGTCCTCGCGGCGTACGGTCGGCGGAGCGGGAAGCTCAAGCACGACGTCATGGAGGCCCCGAGCCTCGAGGCCCGGGACCGGGCGCGCCGCGCGCTCCGGAACCTCGTCGTCCTCCGCGACCTCGCGCTCGGGCCGCACGACGCGGAGCGGCTCCGGACCCGCCGCGCGGCGGAGCGGGCGGTGCTCGTGGACGACTGGTGGCGCCCCGAGGACGGCGTCCCGATGGCCG
>JAKLKT010000588.1 GCA_023150495.1 Planctomycetota bacterium | reverse complement strand
GGCGCGCGACGCTCCCGCGCGTGCGCACCACCGTCGAGGTCGCCTGCGGCGGCGCGGTCGCGCTCGTGCCCCTCCAGGGGCCGCCGGGTCTCGGCAGCCGCCCGGACATCGCGGCAGGGATCGCGGCCGCGACCGGCGGCCGGATGGTGGAGGAGACGGGGCCCGGGGAAGAGGAGGAGGGTCGGGGGAGGGCCGCCGTCTGGGCGACGCTCCTCGCCGCCGCGGCGCTCGTGGTCGTCAGCGCATGGAGAAGGAGACGCACGTGATCCGCTGCCCCCGGAGCCCCCTTCTCTTCCTCCTGCTCGGCGCCTGCGCAACGCCCGAGCCGCAGGAGCCTCCGCCGGCCGAGACCTCGAAGCCGGCGTCGCCCCCGAAGAAGCGTCCGCCGCCCGCGGCGCCGGTCCTGCCCGCGGGGTTCGCGGTGAAGGGCGCCCCCGAGGTCCGGGAGCCGTTCCTCCCCCCGGCGGCCACCTGGCGCTGGCTCGTCTCGGGGCTGCGGCTCCACCAGGCCGAGGGGAAGGAGATCCTCGTGACCTTCGAGGCGGCCGCCTTCCACACGACCGACCGCGACGGGCATCGGCGGACGTTCCGCCTCCCCCAGGGGCTCCGGCTCGTCGGCGCCCCCGTCCATGTGCTCTTGAAACCCGACTTGGGGCTCGAGATCTGGCGGGGTTCCGGCGCGGAAGTCGTTGGCGAGGAGGAGGTTAGCGTCGTGACCGCGCAGATCGACATGGGGGGGGGAGATGTTCAGGAATTCCGCCTTGCGGCTAAAGGGGGGGGCGGTTTCCGGTCGATATCCACCGGCGGGGACGCAGGTTGACCGCGTTTCCCCGCCGGAGGTCAGAGAGATGTCGATTCGGTTGCTCGCGCTCGCGCTCGCGTTCGCCTTCGTCGGCTGCAAGTCCTCGGAGCCCGAGGAGAAGTCGGCCGACGAGAGGGGCTTCGCGGAGTCCACGAACCCGATGGTCCCGGCGCGCATCCAGGCGCGCGTGGACAACATCCGCTACCAGAGGGGCACGACCCTCATCACGAACCTCGAGCGGCTCGTGGCGTACGGCCAGCCGGCGATCCCGATCTGCGTCGAGGGGCTCAAGAGCGACGACGCGATGACGCGCATGGGCTGCGCCTACGTGCTCGGCAGGATCGGCGACACGCGCACGGTCCCCGACCTCGAGGGCGCGCTCCAGGACCCGGTCGACTACGTCCGCTACGAGGCGGCGTCGCAGCTCGGGAACATGGGCTCCAAGACGGGCTACGCCGTCCTCGTCGAGGGCCTCGAGAGCGATCGCGTCGAGTACCGGTTCAAGTGCTTCGAGGCGCTGCGCGAGCTCAGCGGCCAGACGTTCGACTACGTCCACAACGCGCCCGACGAGGAGCGCGCGGCGGCCGTGGCGAAGTGGAAGGCCTGGCTCGAGCAGATCAACTCCGAGAACATGTAGATGGGTCGTCGGGCGCTCCGGCGGGCGTCGCCGGCGCCCCGGCGGTACGGAAGCGGGAGACTCGCGGGCCGCGGATGCTGCGGCCCGCGCGTCTCATTTGGGCCTCTTGGCGAGGAGCCGCTCGATCTCCCGGAAGCGGGCATCGTCGCGAAGCGAGTCGAGGTCCCTGTCGCGCCGCAGGAGGTTCAGGTCGTCGAACCCGAGCTCGCACGCCTCGCGCAACCGCTGGAACGCCTCCTCCTTGCCGCCGAGCAGCGCGCAGCTGCACGCGAGGTTGTAGCGGACGCGGGCGTCGCGCGGCAGGAGCTCCGCGAGGCGGCGGTCGGTGGCGAGCCCCTCCTCCTTGCGCCCGACGGAGAAGTAGGCGTGCGCGAGGAAGCGGAGCGCCTCCGTGTCGGCGGGCGCGTGGCGGAGGATCTCCTCGCAGATGCCGATCTGGAAGCGCAGCCCCGCGAGGTCGAGCCCGCTCGGCGCATCCGCCATCCCCGGCGATCTTACCCGCGGGGGGGAGGCGCCGCGTAGGATGGGCGCCGCGATGCGCGCGGTCGCGTGGGCGTTCCTTCTCGCGGCCTGCTCCGGCACGCCCAAGTCCGACTACGTGCCCGGCGGCGAGGCGATGCCGCCCCGGAAGCGCGCGGAGTACCGGCGCGCCGTCGCGAAGGAGCAGGCGAGCGAGCGGGAGGAGGCGCTCAAGATCCTCGGCGACCTCGCCGCCGCGCGCCCGCTGGACCTCGGCATCCACCTCCACCGGCTCCGGCTCGCGCGGGAGCTGCACGGCCCCGAGGCCGCGGCCGCACTCTACGAACGGCCGCCGCCGGGCGTCGATCCGGAGCGTGCCGCGGCGCTGGTCGCTCTCGCCCGGACGCCCGAGGGCGACGTGGCCGCGCGGATGGCCATCCTCGAGTCCGC
>JAKLKT010000587.1 GCA_023150495.1 Planctomycetota bacterium | reverse complement strand
GCCCGGCATCGACCGCGCGCGACACGTCGGCGAGCACGGGCCGGCTCCGCGCGGCGCCGATCCGCACGAGCGCCCAGGTGCACGCGCGCGACAGGCGGCCCGACTTCGCCGCCGCGATGCGCTCGATCGTCGCGACGGCCCCTTCCGAGCGGAACCGGCCGAACCCGGGCAGCGCGGCCATGAGGATCTCCTCGCTGCCGGCGACCCTCGCCTTCGCCGCGACCTGGTCCTCGTGGAGCTTCCTGTTCTTCTCCCCGACCTGCTCCTGCCTCTTCTGCAGCGCCTTGAACTCGGGCGTGCCCCTCTTCCCTGCCGAGATCAGCTCGACGACCTTCGAGGAGACCTCGATGACCGTGTCCTGGAACTTCACGAGCTCCTTCGTCTTCTTCTCGAGGTCGTCCTGCTCCCGCTTGAGGCGCGCGATCACCGTCTCGACGCCCTGCTGGAGCGCCTTCGCGGCGTCCGCGGTGTCGGCCGCGACGAGATCCTCGATCGCCGCCTTCGCCTCGCCGACGGTCCCCGTCCTCACCCGCTCGCGGGCATCCTCCACGGGCCCGGCCGCGGCACCCGCCGCCGCCGCCCACAGGGCGAGGAGGATCCGGGCGCGTCTCCTCATGGCGCTCAGTCCTTCAGGATCTCCGCCTCGAACGTCACCTTCTGGAGCGCGCCCTCGCCCGCGCCCTCGAGGGAGGCAAAGAGCACCCGGCCCGACTCCAGGGAGAACTGCGCCTCCCCGGCGAGACCCCGGTCGTTCCGGAACCGGAGCAGCGCGATCCCGTCCTTCACGCCAAGGAGCTCGCACGTGGTCCCGGGACGGACGAGCGCCCAATGGACCGTGCTCAGGGACATCCCCGACGGAGCCTTCCACGACTCCCCCACGGCCACCGCCTTCTTGCCCGGCAGGAGCCAGCCCCAGTCGGCGCCGGCGCTCATGGGATCGAGCACGAGGTCCGAGAGGTCCTCGCCGCACTGCAGCACCCCGTCGGCGCTCCGGAACTCGACCGTCTTCCCCGCGAGCGCATGCTTCCGCGGGGCATCCTCGAAGCTGCGTTGCGCCTCGAACTTCCGGAACGTCCGCTGGACCCGCGTCGGGAGGCCGCCCTTCTCCTCCGCCACCTTCTCTTCGTACTCGACAGTCCGCGTTTCCAGGAGCTCGGTCTTGCCCGAGGCCGTCGAATGGGTCGTCGTCACGAGCCGGACGGAGACGCGCTCGCCCGCCTTCCACTTCGGCTGGAGCACGGCCGGCGCCGACTTCGCCGCGCCCGTGCCCTTGTCGTCGCGGACCGGCTCGAGGCTGCACGTGATCCTCTGCACCACGACGACCTTCCCCTCCCTCCGGTCCACCCAGGTGCTGACCGACTCCATCGACCCGCGGACGACCCGCCCGAGCTCCAGGGAGAACTCCGCCTCGCCGCGGAAGCTCGACGCCTGCCCCGACCAGGTCTCGTCCGGCTTCGTGAACCGGAGCAGCGCGATCCCGTCCTTGATGCTCGCGAGCTCGCAGGTCGCCTCGCCGGACGTGAGCGCCCTGTGGACTGTGGCGAGGTGTCCCCCGGTCTCGAGCTTCCAGCGGTCGCCGACCGAGACGAGCTTCGTCGGGAGGAGCCACGCCCAGTCGGCCCCGACGGGCATCGGGCTCTTGAGGAGATCGGTGAGATCCTCCCGCCACTTCCTGAGGTCGGCCTCCTTCCTGCACTGCAGCACGCCGTCCACGCGGTGGAACTCGACCTTCTTGCCGTGGAAGGCGTGCCTCTTCGGCTTGTCCTCGGTGACGACGTCCACGTCGAACCGCTTGAAGTGCCGGACCGTGCGCATGGCGACGCCGCTCTTCGCCTCGGTCACGCTCTCCTCGTACTCGACCCGCCGCGTCTGCACGACCCTGGGCTCGGGAACTTCCTTGCAGTTCGCGAGCTGGCTCGTCACGAGGGTGACGCGGACGCGATCGCCCGCGTTCCACTTCGGCTCGAGCCAGATCGCTTCGTCCCCGGCGTTCGCGGAGCCGAGCACCGTGACCGCAAGCCCCGCGAGGAATGCGGCGTTCCTCATGCGTTCCATGGTATCGGACCGGCTCGGCCGCCGCCCCTCCCCCGCGCCCCCTCCCATCCCGCCGCCCTGTACCATCTACGCCCCGTGGCCTCCTCGCGCGGGCTCGTCGTCGTCGCCACCGTCCTCCTCTTCCTCGTCTGGAGCAACAGCTTCATCGCGATGAGCTACCTGCTCGGGCGCGAGGCCGCGGGGCAGCGGCTCGACTGGCTCGAGCTCACGACCGCGCGGTTCGCGCCGGTCACGCTCCTCGCGGGGCTCTACTGCTTCGGCGCGCGCGGCTCCTCGCCTGCGGGCTCCTCGCCGCGCCGCTCTACGGGTTCGCGCTCTACTGGGCGATGGAGGAGGGCGTCCCCGCGCCCGTCGCGTCGCTCATCACCGCGCTCTCGCCGATGTTCCTGCTCGTGCTCGGCGCGCTCCGCCACGGCGAGCGCGTGACGCGGCGCCGTGTCGCCGGCTTCGCGGTTTCGCTCGCGGGGCTCCTCGTCATCTCGCACGCGCGCGGCAGCGTGGCGGGCGCGTCCGCGCTGCCGGTCGCGGTCGCTTGCCTCGCTCCGCTCTGCTGGTCGATCCACTCGTCGCTGTCGAAGCCCGTCGCGCGCGACGTGCCGCCGTTCCTCTGGACGTGCCTCTACCTCTTCGCGGGCGGGATCCCGCTCCTCCTCGCGCTCCCGTGGGCGGGCGGCCGCGAGATGCTCGCGCTCGACGGCGCGGGCTGGGCGGCGCTCCTCTACCTCTCGCTCCTCTGCTCGATCGGCGGCTTCGCGGTGTGGGCGTGGCTCGTGAAGCACCTCAAGGTCTCGACCGCGGGGCTCACGACGTTCCTGAACCCGCCGCTGACGCTCGCGAGCAAGGCGGTCCTCGTCGCGCTCTTCCCCGCGACCTTCACGTTCTCCGTGCTGCCGCTCGAAGTCCTCGGCGGCGCGGTCGTCCTCGCGGGGCTCGCCGTGGCGATCCTCCGCTGAGGCGGTCCGGGGGCAAATGGACGCGGGCGCCGACCCGAAGGCCGGCGCCCGCCTCGCCGGACGCGCGCATCATGACGGCTTCGCGCGCCCTTTCAATCCTCGTCGCCGGGCGGGTCGTAGTCCGGCGGGCGGTTCTCGATCGGCGGGATCGTCCGCAGGTACGACCAGACCGCGTGCAGGTCCTCGTCGGTCATGTTCCTGTACACCTGCCACGGCATCGGCGGCATGATCGGCCGCGACTGGCCCCAGTGCTTCCCGAGCCGGATCGCGCGCACGAACATGTCCTCGGTCCAGATCCCGATGCCGGAGAGCGGGTCCGGCGTCAGGTTGATCGCGTACGTGACGCCCCACGGCCCGGAGAAGGCGGTGTTGGTCATCGCGCCCGTCCAGCCCCAGCCGCCCTTCGCCTCGGGAGCCGGCTTCAGCTTCACGTCCTGCGGATGGCCGGAGAGCATCCGGCTCATGTCCGGCTCGGGGCCCTTCTCGCCCATCTTCCACGGCGTGTGGCAGTCGTTGCAGCCGCAGATCGAGACGAGATAGCGCCCGCGCTCGACGGGATCTTGCCCCTTCGGCGAGGACGAGGCGCCGGCCGCGGCGACGGCGAGGACGCCGGCGAAGAGCAGGATGCCGAGCACGGCGGCCCGGCGGCGGTTGCGGATCGACATGGGTGTTCCTCCTTGTCGGTAGGGAGGAACACGGAAGCGGGCGACGTGACAGAGGTCCTCGGACGCCTCCGGGGCGGCGAGCCGGAGGCGGCGGGGCAGCTCTTCGATCTCTGCTACGCGGAGCTCCGCGGCCTCGCCGGCGCGGTCTTCCGCTCGCAGCCGAAGGGGCACACGCTCGCGCCGACCGCGCTCGTCCACGAGGCCTACCTGAAGATGGTGGGATCGGAGGGGGAGTGGAAGGACCGGGTGCACTTCTTCGCCGTCGCCGCCCGCGCCATGCGGCAGGTCCTCATCAACCACGCGCGCGACAAGGCGGCGTTGAAGCGGGGGGGCTCCGGGGGCATGCGCGTCACGCTCTCCGACGCGGTCACCCCCGGCGGCCGCGAGGCGGACCTCGTCGCCGTGCACGAGGCGCTCGAGGAGCTCCGGAAGCTCGACGAGCGCCAGGGGAAGATCGCGGAGCTCCGCTTCTTCGCGGGCCTCGAGAACAAGGAGATCGCGGAGGCCCTGGGCGTCTCGCTCCGCACGGTCGAGCTCGACTGGAAGATGGCGAAGGAGACGCTCGCGAGGCACCTCGGGGGGTAGCGTGGACGCCGAGCGGTACCGGCGGGTGAAGGACCTCCTGCACGCCGCCGCGGAGCGGAGGGGCGCCGAGCGGGCGCTCCTTCTCGACACCGAGCCCGATCCGGAGGTGCGCCGCGAGGTCGAGCGGCTGCTCGCGGGGACGGACGTCGCGACGAACGAGATCCTCCCCGGTGCGGCC
>JAKLKT010000586.1 GCA_023150495.1 Planctomycetota bacterium | reverse complement strand
CGGTGACGGGCACGATCACGACGGAGTCGCCCGACGGCACCGTCGTCGAGGGCACGCTCGACCGCGTGTTCGTGCGGCCGGTCGCGGACCTTCCGGGCGTCGGCACCGGCGCGATCTTCACGTCGGGCAACGTCGACTTCTCGGTGCGCGACGGCGATGCCGTGGTCGCGACAGGCACGGCGGCGCTGATCGGCCGCCGCGCGCTCGTCTCGCTCGACATCTCCGGCACCCGCACCGAGGGTGAGCTGCACCTCAACGGTTGACCTGCGCGACGGACGCAACTCGCGGCAGCGAAAGGGGTTGCGGCGGCCGAGGTGCGCCAGCGGTGGCGCACGACCTGTAACCGACACGGCCCGCGCCGCGTTCCCAAGAGGCGGACCATGACGGCTCTCCTCCTCCTGACGGTAGCGGTCCTCCTCGGCCAGTGGAACCTCGGCCGCCGTGCGCGGCGCGACGCGACGCGCCTGATGCGCCCCGCGGACGAGTGGGACGAGGCGGACGTGGACCGCTGGCTCGCGCTGATCGAGCCCTTCCCGCTCCGGAATCCCGCGACGGACCGGAAGCGCTAGGGTTCCCCGGGCCCCTCCTCCTCCACCTTCACGGCGGAGAACCGCCGGATCTCGACCGCCGCGTTCGCGGGGATCCCCGCCTTCCTCCGCACCGCCGCGAGCTGCTGCGCCGCGGTCTCGATCCCCGGGATCCCCGGCAGGAGAACGGCACGGCGAAGGAACTCGTCGCGCACCTCGATCCCGTAGCGCGCGGGGTCGAGATCCTCCACGCGCGCCGGCTCCAGCGGGCCGAGCACCGTCACCTCGATCGCGCAGGCGTCCAGCTCGTCCGGCCGGAGCGGCGGGAAGCGCGGGTCCTCGAACGCCGCGACAAGGGCGCGGTCCATCGTCTCGCGCACGATGTCGTCGTGCTGCGGCTCGAGCGAGCCCATGCAGCCGCGCAGCTCGCCCTTGATGCGCAGCGTCACGAAGACGGCGGCCGCCGGCAGCGCCCTCGGGGAGGGCGGCCGGACCGGGGGCCGCCCGAGGAGCCGCGCGCGAATCGCCTCGCGCGCCGCCGCCGGCAGCGCCGAAAGGTCGTGCACGCGGGAGATCCTACTCCCCGAAGAGCGTCAGGTGGATGGGCGTGTCGTCGCGCACGACACCGTGGCCCGCGGCGTGGCCATCCGACGTGACGAACGTGACCCGCGCGACGCCGGCGGGCGCCGGATGCTTGTCGCGCTCGTACTGCGGCACGTCGAGGCGCTGGCGCTCCACGCGGAGACCGCGGCCGGGCACGCCCTCGAGCAGCTTCTGCACGGCCTCGGGGCCGCGTCCCGCCCCGCGCGGCGGCGCGACCCGGATCCCGTCCTCCCCCGCCTCGAGCAGGTAGCCGCGGAGGAGGCGCGGCGCGAACGCGAGCATCGTGTCGTGATCGAGGAAGAGCTCCGTGCCGACGAGACTGCCCTTCGCGTCGACCACGGCGAATCCGGTCGCCGTGGCGTCGCGGGAGAGCGCATCCACGAGCTTGTTCACGGCGCGATCGCGGTCCCTCGCGCCCGCGGCGAGCAGCTCCGGGAGCGGCTCCCTGCCGTAGGTCTCGCGCAGCCATGCGAGGAAGGAGGCGTCCGCGCCCGGACTCGCGAGGAGAAGCCTCTGGCGCGCCTTGGGGCCGAGGATGAAGCCCTGCGCCTCCACGTCCGCGGCCCGCGACTTCGTGCCGATCTCGTCCGCCCACACCGTGGTCAGGAAGCTGTCCGAGTTGCGCCCCGCCCATCCGCTCGCGGCGATGATCCGGGTGCGACGGGTGCCGTCCGTGCCCACCCACACCTCGCCCAGGGGCGCGAGCACGTCGTGCCCCTCGCCCATGAGCTTGTACAGGATGCGGCCCTCGCTCGGGTCCATCGCGCGCCCGACCGGCGGCTCGACGGCGACGGGCGCCACGAGGGTCGGAGGCCGCGACAGAACGACGAGCGCCTCGCTCGGCTGGCCGGCGGGCGCGTAGCCCTTGACGATCGCGCTGATCTCGGCGCTCAAGGGCGTCTGCGTGCGCGAGCCGGGCTCCGGCGGCTTCGACGCGAGCAGATCCTCCTGCCGCATCAGATCCTCGAGCTCGATGGCGCGTCGCGAGGGCATGTGGTCGTCGATCCGCATGCGGTGCACGGTCTCGGGCTTCGCCTGTCCCCTCGGGGCGAGGGCCGAGCCGTCGAGCGAGAGGTCCGGGGCGGGGTCGAGCGGCTTCACGGCGACGGGCGTGCCCTGCGGCGGAACCGGGGGGGCTCCGGGGGCCGTGCGGCGCGCGAGCCCGTAGCCCGCGCCGACCGCGAGCAGGAGCCCGGCCGCGAGGGCGAGCGGACGCCAGGAC
>JAKLKT010000585.1 GCA_023150495.1 Planctomycetota bacterium | reverse complement strand
CCACGTCTACGGCGGCCTCCTGACGTCGATCATGCGGATGGTCTTCCTGCTCTACGCGGAGGACCAGGGGCTCCTCCCCAAGGACGCGGTCTGGGTCAGGAACTACGCCGTCGCCGGCCTGCACAAGCGGCTGCGCGACGACGCGGCGTTGAACCCGGACACGATGGACCAGCGGTACGGGGCCTGGGCGGCGCTCCTCGCGCTATTCCGCATCGTCCACAACGGCGGAGGCCACGGCGCGATCCGGCTCCCGGGCCGCAAGGGGCAGCTCTTCGACCCCGACGCCTACCCCTTCCTCGAAGGGCGGCCCGCAGGGAGCCGCCACGACCCGGCCCAGAAGATCGATGCGCCGAAGGTGTCGGACGGGTGCCTCTACCGCGTGCTTGAGGGCCTCCTCGTCCTCGACGGCGAGCGGCTCTCCTATCGCGCGCTCGACGTGGAGCAGATCGGCTCGGTCTACGAGGCGATGATGGGCTACGTCGTCGAGCGGATGCCCGGCCGCTCGTTCGCGGTGAGGCTCCGGCGGAAGGGGATCCCGGGGTTCATCTTCGTGGACCTCGACGAGATGCTCGCGCAGCCCGCGGCCAAGCGGGCGAAGTGGCTCGAAGAGGCGGCCTCGTGCAAGCTCACGGGGGCGGCGACGGCGGCGCTCGAAGGGGCGACGACGTCGGACGAGGTCTTCGCCGCCCTGGAGCGCCGCGTGTCGGAGGCGACGCCGCGAGTCCTGCCGGCCGGCGCGCTCGTTCTCCAGCCCGGCGAGGAGCGGCGCCGGTCCGGCTCGCACTACACGCCGCGCGAGCTGACGCAGCCGATCGTCCGCACGACGCTGCGCCCGATCCTCGAAGCCCTCGGCCCCCGCCCGACTCCGAAGCAGATCCTCGACCTCAAGGTCTGCGACCCGGCGATGGGATCCGGGGCCTTCCTGGTGGAAGCGTGCCGCCAACTCGCGGAGGCGCTCGTCGCCGCGTGGGAGACGCACGGCGAGACGCCGGAGATCCCGCCGGACGAGGACGCGCTGCTCCACGCGAAGCGCCTCATCGCGCAGCGGTGCCTCTACGGCGTGGACAAGAACCCGTTCGCGGTGAACCTCGCGAAGCTCTCGCTCTGGCTCGTGACGCTCGCGCGCGACCACCCGTTCACGTTTGTCGATCATGCGCTCCGGCACGGCGACTCCCTCGTGGGGCTCACGCGCGATCAGATCCGGCGCTTCCACTGGGACGTCGGGTCGTCGGAGCCCCTCCCGCTGCTGGAAGGCGTGGCGGCGGCAGCCGACACGGCGCGCGGGCACCGCGAGGCGCTGGAGGGCATGGGCGACGACGACGAGGAGGGAAAGCGCGCTGAGCTGGCGCGAGCCGACGCTGCGCTCGCCGAGGCGCGTCTCGCTGGCGACCTTGTGGTGTCGGCGTTCTTCTCCGGCGAGAGGGGGAAGGATCGCGCACATCGTCTCGCTGAGATGCGGCCCATGCTCGATCGTGTCCGAGACGGGGATCCGGCGCCGGCGCAGGCGGTCGCAGCGGACCTGCGCCGCGGGAAGCACGTCCTCCCGCCGTTCCACTGGGAGATCGAGTTCCCGGAGGCCTTTGGCCGTGACAAGCCCGGGTTCGACGCGATTGTTGGTAACCCCCCGTTCGCGGGGAAGAACACGGTCATCGCCGGAAACCGTGCGGCGTACCCCGATTGGCTCAAGGCGGTTCACGAGGAGAGCCACGGCAACGCCGACCTTGTCGCGCACTTCTTCAGGAGGGCGTTCGGGCTCCTGAGTCCCGGCGGCGCCTTTGGGCTGATCGCCACGAACACGGTCGGGCAGGGGGACACTCGCGCAACTGGCCTGCGTTGGATCTGCAAGCACGGTGGAACGATCTACGACGCGACGAGACGGAGAAAGTGGCCTGGCGAGAGCGCGGCGGTCGTCGTGAGCGTCGTGCATGTCGTGCACGGTCCGCATCCCGGCCGTGCGCTGCTCGACGGTCGGCCGGTGAAGGAGATCACGGCGTTCCTCTTTCACACAGGCGGCCACGACGACCCCGCGGCGTTGATGGTGAACGCAGGGCTGAGCTTCGTGGGCAGCTACGTTCTAGGCATGGGCTTCACCTTCGACGACACCGAGACGGATGGCGTGGCGACACCGGTTGCGGAGATGCGCCGCCTGATCGAGACGAATCCGCGCAACCGAGAGGTGATCTTCCCCTACATCGGTGGCGAGGAGGTGAACACAAGCCCGACCCACGCACATCACCGGTACGTGATCAACTTCGGCGAGCGGAGCGAAGAGGAGTGCCGGCGGAACTGGCCGGAGCTGATGGCCATTGTCGAGGAGAAGGTCAAGCCGGAGCGGATGGGAAACAACCGCGAAGGCTACCG
>JAKLKT010000584.1 GCA_023150495.1 Planctomycetota bacterium | reverse complement strand
GGCGGGACGGCGCTCCTCGCCGCGGTGCGCGACGCGCGGGCGCGGCTTGCCGCAGCGGGCATCGACAGGGAGGCGGCCGAGGCCGAGTGCCGGTACGCGCTCGGCAACGACATCGCGCGGCGCGTGCGGCGCGTGGCCCCCTCCCCGGGCCCCTCCCGCTCGGAGCGCGTCGACCGCATCGTCACCCACAGGGTCCTCGGCCCGCTCATCTACCTCGCGATCATGGCCGTGATCTTCCAGGCGGTCTACGCTTGGGCCGAGCCCTTCATGAACTGGATCGAGGCAGGCACCGACTGGCTCGGCGGCGCGGTCGCGGGGCTCCTCGGCCCGGGCGTCCTGACCGACCTCATCGTCGACGGCGCGATCGCGGGCGCGGGCAACATCCTCGTCTTCCTGCCGCAGATCTGCCTGCTGTTCCTCTTCCTCACGATCCTCGACGACGTCGGCTACCTCTCGCGCGCGGCGTTCCTCGTCGACCGCGTCATGCGCGGCGTCGGGCTCCACGGGAAGGCGTTCATCCCGCTCATGAGCTCGTTCGCGTGCGCGATCCCGGGCATCATGGCGACGCGCACGATCGAGAGCCGCCGCGACCGGATGGTGGCGATCCTCGTCGCGCCGCTCATGTCCTGCAGCGCGCGGCTGCCGGTCTATACGCTGATGATCGGCGCCTTCATCCCCGACGGGTGGCGGGCGATCACGCTCCTCTCGATGTACGCGCTCTCCGTCGTCGCCGCGCTGGTCGCGGCGCTCGTCCTCCGGAAGACCCTCTTCCGCGGCGAGGCGTCGACGTTCATCCTCGAGATGCCGCGGTACAAGGTCCCGTCGCCGCGGGACGTCCTCCGCACCGTCTTCGATCGAGGCGCCGTCTTCGTCAAGCAGGCGGGGACCGTGATCCTCGCCATGAGCGTCGTGCTGTGGTTCCTCGCGTACTTCCCCCGGAGCGACGAGGTCAGGCAGAGGGCGGAGACGCGGATCGCCGCCGGCGAGCCCGAGGAGGAGGTGCGCGCGGAGGAGGCGGGCGAGCAGGTGCGGCAGAGCTTCGCGGGCCGGCTCGGCCGCGCGATCGAGCCCGCGATCGAGCCGCTCGGCTTCGACTGGAAGATCGGCATCGGGATCATCTCGTCCTTCGCGGCGCGCGAGACGCTCGTCTCCGCGCTCGGCGTCGTCTACGGCGTCGGCGAGGTGGACGAGACGTCGCACGCGCTGCGCGACCAGCTGCGCGAGGCCGTGGGCCCGGGCGGCAGCCGGTTCACGTGGCTCACCGCGGTGTCGCTCATGGTCTTCTTCGTGCTCGCGTGCCAGTGCATGTCCACGCTCGCGGTCGTGAAGCGCGAGACGAACTCCTGGCGCTGGCCGCTCTTCATGTTCGGATACATGACCGTGCTCGCGTACCTCGGGAGCCTCCTCGTCTACCAGGGCGGCCTCGCGCTGGGGTTCCGATGATCCAGCAGGTCCTTGCCTACGCGCTCGTCGCCCTCGCGGCGGGATGGCTCCTGTGGCGCCACCTCCGGCGCCGTGCGGCGGGCAACTGCTGCGGCGAGGCGGAGTGCCCCGCGGCGAAGGCGACCGCTCGGCGCATCTCGGAAGCCGCCCGCCGGCGCTGACGTGGGGGGGCTCCGGGGGACGGCGCGGGCCCCCGCGCCCCCGCCGGTTCCGCCCGCCTTGACGCTCCGGGGAGAACTTCCGTACATTCCGCCCCCCGAGCCCCATGCCGGACGAATCCACCTGGTGGACGATGGTGCGGGGAGCCGCCGCAGGCGACGCCGCCGCGCGCGCGGCCTTCGCGGAGCGCTATCTTCCGGCGGTGCGCGCCTACCTCTCGGCGCGGTGGCGCACGGGCCCGCTCGCGGCGGAGGTCGAGGATGCCACGCAGGAGGTGTTCCTCGAGTGCTTTCGCGACGGCGGGGCGCTCGCGCGTGTGGACCCGGCGCGGGCGGGCGGCTTCCGCGGGTACCTCTATGGCATCGCGCGGAACGTGGCGCGCCGCGCCGAGGATCGCCGGGGCCGCCCCGTCGAGCAGCAGCTGCCGGCCGAGGAGATCGACTCCGGCGACTCGAGCCTCTCCCGGGCCTTCGACCGCGCGTGGGCGAACGGGGTCATGCGGGAGGCTGCCGCGCGACAGACGGCGCGGGCGGCGAAAGAGGGCGAGGCGGCGCTCCGGCGCGTGGACCTGCTCCGGCTCCGCTTCCACGACGGGCTTCCGATCCGCGACATCGCCGCGCGATGGAGTGCCGACCCCGCGTGGGTCCACCACGAGTACGCTCGCGCGCGCGCCGAGTTCCGGGCCGCTCTCCTCGACGTCGTCGCGGAGCAGCACCCGGGCTCCCCGGCGGACATCGAGCGCGAGTGCGCGGCCCTGCTCGACCTCCTCG
>JAKLKT010000583.1 GCA_023150495.1 Planctomycetota bacterium | reverse complement strand
CCCGGAGCCCCCCCGACTCGCCTACGGTTGGCGGCCGCGCGCGACGTGGACCGCCGGCGCGTCCGCGCCGCGGAGCGCGCCCTCGGGCATCACGATCGACAGCAGCGCCTCGCAGATGTTCTGCTCCGCCTCCTCCGTCCCGACCACCTCGAGGTCGCGGCGCACGACCGAGGGCACCTCCTCGAGGTCCTTCAGGTTCTCCTTCGGGATGAGGACGGTGCGGAGCCCCGCGCGGTGGGCCGCGAGGAGCTTCTCCTTGATGCCGCCCACCTCGAGCACGCGCCCCTTGAGCGTGATCTCGCCCGTCATCGCGAGGTCGTGGCGCACGGGGCGGCCGGTGAAGAGGCTCGCGAGGCAGGTCGCGATCGCGACGCCCGCCGACGGGCCGTCCTTCGGCGTCGCGCCCTCGGGCATGTGGATGTGCACGTCGCAGCGGCGGAAGAGCGCGGGGTCGATCCCGAACTCCTCCGCGTTCGTGCGGATGTAGCTGAGCGCCGCCTGCGCGGACTCGCGCATCACCTCGCCGAGGAGCCCCGTGACCGTGATGCTGCCGCGGCCCTGCACGCGCGTCGCCTCGATCGCGAGCAGAGCGCCGCCGTACGCGGTCCACGCGAGGCCCGTCACGACGCCCACCTCGGGGCGCCGGCCCGCGAGCTCGCCGCGGTAGCGCTCGGGGCCGAGGAAGGAGCGCACGAGCTGCTTGCCGACGCGCACCGGCGACTTGTCGCCCTCGACGTGGCGCGTCGCGACCTTCCGGCACACCGCGCGGACGTTCCGCTCGAGCTCCCGGAGCCCCGCCTCGCGCGTGTATCCGTCGATCACCTGCAGGAGCCCGCTGTTCGTGAATCGCGCGTGCTCGGGCCGGAGCCCCGCCTCGCGCACGGCGCGCGGCACGAGGTGCTTCTTCGCGATATCGAGCTTCTCGCCGCGGGTGTAGCCGCCGATCCGGATCACCTCGAGCCGGTCGCGCAGCGCGGCCGGGATCGTGTCGAGGAGGTTCGCGGTCGCGAGGAAGAAGACCTCCGACAGGTCGAAGGGAACGTCGAGGTAGTGGTCCCGGAAGGAGTCGTTGCACTCCGGGTCGAGCACCTCGAGCACCGCCGCCGCCGGATCGCCCCGGTGGTCGGAGCCCATCTTGTCGATCTCGTCGATCTGGAGGACCGGGTTCCGCGTCCCCGCGCGGCGGATCAGCTGCATGAGCTTGCCCGGCATCGCGCCCACGTACGTGCGCCGGTGGCCCTTGATCTCCGCCTCGTCGCGGAGCCCGCCGACGCTCATGCGCACGAACTTGCGGCCGAGCGACTCCGCGATCGCCTTCCCGAGCGACGTCTTGCCGACGCCGGGCGGGCCGACGAGGCACAGGATCGTGCCGCGCTGGTCCGGCTTGAGCTTCCGGACCGCGAGGTGCTCGAGGATGCGCTCCTTCACCTGGTCGAGGCCCGTGTGATCCTTCTCGAGGATCGCGCGAGCGCGCTTCAGGTCGAGCCGGTCGCGCGTGCGCTTCTTCCACGGCAGGTCGAGCAGCCAGCCGACGTAGGTGCGGATCACCTGGTACTCCGCGGAGCTCGAGGGCACCGAGCGGAGGCGGCGGATCTCGCGCTCCGCGGTCTCCTTCGCCTCGCCCTTGAGGCACGCCGCCTCGAGCTGCGCGAGAAGCTCCTCCGTCTCCTCCTCTCCCGACGCGTCCTCGCCGAGCTCGCTGCGGATCGCGCGCATCTGCTGGCGGAGGTACTGCTCGCGCTGGCGCTCCTCCATCTGCTTGCGCACGCGCGTGTGCACCTGCGCCTCGACCGAGAAGCGCTCGATCTCCGCCTGGAGCGCGCGGCGCATGAGCTGGAGGCGCTCCCGGACGCCGAGCGTCAGCGCCACCTCGCGCTTCGCGGGCAGCGGAAGGTGGAGGTAGGCGGCGAGCAGGTCCGCGAACCGCCCCGGCCCGCGCACGTTCATGCGCAGGATCCCCTCGAGGTCGTCGGGATAGGTGCCGTCGCGGTGGAGGACGTCGGAGACGAGGTCGAGCACCTCGAGGACGAGCTCGTTCGTCTGGGGCGTGTCGGGCTCGTCGCGCGGCAGCGGCTCGGCCGTGACGAAGGGGATGCCCCCCTCCTCGGCGACCGACGTGACGCGGGCGCGCGCGGTCCCCTGGAAGACGACCTGCATGCCCCCGCCGGGGAGCTGCATGCGCTGCACGACCCGCGCCAGCACGCACACCGGCTCCACGCTCCCGTCGCGGATGCGGCGGCCGCCGTCGCGGACGAAGACGAGCGCCACCTCCGGCACGCGGTCCGCGTCGAGCAGGAGGACGGCGTTGCCGGCCTCCTCCTCCGGCAGCTGGACCGAGACGACGTCCTCGGGGAAGACGACCGTGGACAGGAGCTGG
>JAKLKT010000582.1 GCA_023150495.1 Planctomycetota bacterium | reverse complement strand
AGAGGAGCCACCGCCGGAACCCGCCGCCCGGGCGGTCGGGATCCGTGGGCAGGAGCGCCGCGGGCACGAGGCGGTCCATGAGGGCGAGCGCGAGGCGGGAGGGCCGGAACGCCTCCGCCGCCTCGAGCGCGCCCGCGGGCACGGATGTGCCGAGGAGCCGCGTCGCGTAGCGGAGCGTGTAGAAGAGCGGGCGGCCGAGGTCCATGCGGGCGGCGCGCGGCAGGAGCTCGCCCCAGAACGCCGGGTCCCTCGCGAAGTGGCGAAGCAGGTCGTCGAGGTCGACGAGATCCCGCAGGCCGCCGTCGAGGCTCCCGTCGTGGAAGAGGTGCGCGGCGCCGTGCAGGACCATGTCCGCCGGGCGGAGGACGAGCACGGGGCCGCCGCCCGGGAGCGGCGTCGCGCCGCGGAGGAGCTCCTTCGCGTCGGGCCGGAGCCGGCTCGTCCCCGGCAGGATCGTGTGGTGCACGTCGATCGTCGAGTGGCGGCGCGCGTGGCGGAGCGGCGGGAGCTCGTGCATGTAGCGGCGGTAGTACTTCTGGTCGTAGGGGTCGACCTTCACCGGCTGCCAGCCGTGCGCGAGGAGCGCCTTCTCCACGTCGCCGATCCGCTCCTTCGGGACGAGGATGTCCACGTCGTCGGCGAGCCGGCCGCGCGCGACCGGGAGCCCGGACATGAGATACGCCGCGCCCTTCAGGAGCACGACGGGCGTGTCCACGCCCCGGAGCGCGGCCGCGATCCGGTCGACCTCCCAGCGCGCGCCGCGGTCGTGCGTGTCCGACATCGTCGCGTAGGCGAGGAGCCGCGCGCGCACGGGCTCGACGACCCTGTCCAGGAGCCCCCGGTCGAGGAGCGTCGCGGCGATGCGCGCGTGGAGCTTCTCGGCGCGTGCCTGCCTCAGGACGAGGTCCCACGAGGCCGCGTCGAGGCCCGCCGCCGAGGCGGGGTCGAGGAGCGCGTCGAGGAGCGGGGCTCTCATGCGGCGGTCGAGCCTACCGCACGTCCCCTGCCGCGGGCTCCGAGGCGAGGCGCTCGAACGCGGCGACCGCCTCCGCGAGCTCGCCGTACTCGAACTCGAGGCACCGGCACCTCTCCACGAGCGCCGCGAGGGTCTCGAACCCCCTGAGGCCGAGCGTCGCGTAGTTGAGGCCGTGGTCCGCGCAGCGGAGGAACGCGTCGGCGCGGCCGTGCGGCGAGAACCGCGCGGGGGCGCCCCGCCGCCACGACGGGAAGACGATCCACGCGGGCGTCGCGGGCTCCCGCGCGCGCCGCACCGCGTCCGCCGGCGGGCGCAGGTGCGCCACCGTGCCCTTGACGGTGCCGTGCCAGAGCGGCCCGAACACCGCCTCGGGGACGAACCGCCGGATCACCTCGATCGACTCCTCCTTGAGCCCGATCGGGCGCGGGATCGGGTGGACCATGCCGTCCGCCGGGCGGAGGAGCGCCATCTCGTCGGAGAGGAGGCGGAACCCCCGGTGCGCGAGCGCCGCGCAGAGCGTGCTCTTGCCGACGCCCGGCTTCGCGGGCATGAGCAGCGCGCGGCCGCCGCGCTCGAGGACCGCCGCGTGGAGGATCAGGTACTCGTGGCCCGCGCCCCCGACGCACCAGTTGAGCCCCCACTCGAAGAGCGGCATCGTGAGCCGTCCGGGATAGGGCTCGAAGAGCGGCCAGCCGTCGAGGAGGAAGAGCGCCTGGCGGCGGATCCAGCGGCGGGTGCCGCGCGGCGGGACGATCGCGACGTGGAAATCCGCGAACCCGCCCTCCCCGATCTCGTGATCCGCGTACACGCAACGGATCGCGTCCGCGAGGTCCCCGTAGGTCGTGCGGAGCGAGGTCACGAACGGCCCCGTCCGGAGCCTCACGCCGGCGCCCCGCAGGCGCTCGCGGAACGCGGGCGGGTCGAGATCCGCCACCCTCATGCGCGCTCCACCACGCCCAGGTCCTCGAGCTCCGCGAGGAGCCGCTCGAGATGCGCCGCGTCCGCGCCGCCGCCCGAGGCGCGGGCCATGGCCGCGACGTCGCCCGGCCCGTCGCGGAGGAGCAGCAGCGCCTTGCCGGCCGCGGGCTCGAGCAGGTGCGTGTCGCCCGAGGGCGCGTGGAAAACGACCACCCCGTCCTCCCACGATCGCGCGTGGAGCGAGGACGGGTCGCGCAGGCGCCAGAGCGTCAAGGGGGACTACGGCGGGGTGGTCGGCTGGGTCCCGCCCGACATGTTGCCGGACGTGCCGCCCGAGCCGCCGGTGGTGCTCTGGGCGAACGACTTGCCCGGCAGCGTCAGGAGCAGCGGGACGCCGAGGACCACGCTCCGCTTGAGAAGGTTCCGCCGGCGGACGACCGCCGCCTCGATGGTCTCACCCCTCGCCTCGTTCTGCTTCTCGTTC
>JAKLKT010000581.1 GCA_023150495.1 Planctomycetota bacterium | reverse complement strand
GAGACCGCCGCGGCGCGGATGCTGTGCGCGCTGACCGGCGCCGAGGCGGCGACCGTCGTGAACAACAACGCCGCGGCCACGCTCATCGCGCTCAACACGCTCGCGGCGGGGCGCGAGGCGGTCATCTCGCGCGGGCAGCTCGTGGAGATCGGGGGCTCCTACCGGATGCCCGACGTCTTCAAGGCGGCGGGCGTCGTGCTGCGCGAGGTGGGAACGACCAACCGCACGCACCGGAAGGACTTCGCGGACGCGATCGGCCCCTCGACGGGGCTGCTCCTGCGCGTCCACCCGTCGAACTACAGGACCCTCGGCTTCACCGCCGAGGTCCCGCTCGCGGAGATGATCGAGCTCGGGCGGGCGGCCGGGATCCCGGTGATGGACGACCTCGGCGCGGGCGCGCTCGTGCCGATCGAGCCGGAGCCGGAGATCGGGCAGAGCCTCGCCCTCGGCGCGGACGTCGTCACGTGCTCGGGCGACAAGCTGATCGGCGGGCCCCAGTGCGGCATCATCCTCGGCAAGCTCGAGTGGATCGACCGCATCCGGCGAAACCCGCTCTTCCGCGCGCTGCGCGTCGACAAGATGACGCTCTGCGCGCTGGAGGCGACGCTCTCGCTCTTCCTCGCGCCGGGCGGGCCCTCGGACGCCCACCCGACGTTCCGCATGCTCCGCACGGGCGCGCCGGAGCTGAAGCGGCGCGCCTCCGCGCTGCGGACCCGGATCAGGAAGGAGGCGCCGCGGCTCGACGTCGCCCTCCGTCCCGGCCACAGCGAGGCGGGCAGCGGGTCCCTGCCGGGCGAGAGCCTCCCGACAACGCTGGTCACGGTCCGCCACCCGTCGCTGTCGGCCGCAGCCTTCGCGCGGATGCTCAGGTTCGGCGATCCGCCCGTCTACGCGCGCATCGTGGAGGATCTCGTTTGCATCGACCCGCGGACGCTCCTGCCGGGCGACGACCGCCTGCTCGTCCGCGCGTTGAAGGAGGTGTCATGACGGCCATCCGGCTGACGCAGTACTCGAGCGCCGGCGGCTGAGCGGCGAAGCTCGGCAAAGAGCAGCTCGCCCAGGTGCTGGGCAGCCTCCGCATCCCCCGCCATCCCGCGCTGCTGGTCGGGGTCGAGACGATGGACGACGCGGGCGTCGTGAAGGTGCGCGACGACCTCGCGCTCGTGCAGACGATCGACATCTTCCCGCCGGTCGTCGACGACCCCTACTGGTTCGGACGCATCGCCGCGGCGAACTCGCTCAGCGACATCTGGGCGATGGGCGGCACGCCCGTCGCGGCGGTCAACTTCGTCGGCTACCCGCTCGGGAAGCTCGGCGGCGAGCCGCTCCGCCAGATCCTCCAGGGATCCTTCGACGCGCTCGAGGAGGCCGACTGCGCGATGGCCGGCGGCCACTCGATCCAGGACGAGGAGGTGAAGTTCGGGCTCGGCGTCGTCGGCACGATCCACCCCGACCGGATCGTCCGGAACACCGGCGCGCGCGCGGGCGACCGGATCGTCCTCACGAAGCCGCTCGGGATCGGATGCCTCACCACCGCGCTCAAGGCCGGCGCGGTCGAGCCCGCGCACATCGACGCCGCGCAGCGCACGATGGCGCGGCTCAACAAGAGCGCGTGCGCGGCGATGCTCAAGGCGGGCGTCCATGCCGCGACCGACGTCACCGGCTTCGGGCTCGTGGGCCACGCGTTCGAGATGGCGGCGGGCTCGGGCGTCTCCTTCCGCTTCCGTGCGGCGGACCTGCCCGTGCTCGAGGAGGCGCGGCCCTACGTGCAGGACCGCTATTCGTGCGGCGGGTCGAAGCGGAACGTCTCGTTTGCCAAGGGGCGCGTCGAGATCGCGCCCTCGGTGAGCGACTTCCACCGGGTCCTCGTCCACGACGTCCAGACATCGGGCGGGCTCCTCATGGCCGTCCCGCCGGAGCGGTGCGGCGCCCTTCTCGAGGACCTTCGGAGGGGGGGGGACCCCTACGCGAGGGAGGTCGGGGAGATCCTCCCCAAGGGTGCTCCCGTCGTGGTAGCCTGACTGGCGCCGCGAGGGTGCGGCGGAAGTCTGTGGCACAGGAAAACCTTGCGACCGGGGTTGCTCCAGAGCGTAAAACTTTCCCCCTTCATTCCTGTATTTTTCCCCTTTTCACCCGAAAGTTCGTCCCTGGTCGCATTTCCGTTCGGGGGTCTTGGCGAGACCGCGCGCCGGAGCGAGGACGTGCGTGAACGCGCTTCAGGCGGGCGGGGCCGCAGGGCGGCCGCCCCCCGGGGGGCACCGGCCATGCACACGGCGTCCTGAGCCCGGCCGGCGCTGCAAGGCCTTCGCCAGCCGCAGGTTGCGTTGACGCGGGCGGACCTTGTCCACAGCGGTGTCCACAGGTTCCTAGACGGGCTGCGGG
>JAKLKT010000580.1 GCA_023150495.1 Planctomycetota bacterium | reverse complement strand
CGGCGCGGGCCACGTTGCGCACCACCCCGAGCAGGTAGGCCCGGAAGCCGCCGCTGCGTTCGGCGTCGACTCCCTCGAGGGCGCCGGCCGGCCGGAAGCACTGCACGAACACCTCCTGCGCCGCGTCGTCGATCTCGTCGAGGAGCGGGCCATTCCGCCAGCGCGCGCCGAGGTACGAGCGGATCACCGATGCGTACCGCCGCGCGAACTCGGCGCGGTCGGGGACGCTTCCGGCGGCGGCCGCGCGGATGATCGTCCAGCGCGTCGAGTCGGGAGAGGACACGGCGCGGATTGTCGCAGCACCGCGGACCGCGGCACAATGGAGGACGCTCGTCCCTGTCCCACGCGAGAGGGCCGGGCGGCCCGTCGCCCCTCGTCTTGGCCTTCCACCGGCCATACCTGCGAGAGCCGGGATTCGAACCCGGACGGGTCGCCCCACGGGATCCTAAGTCCCGCGCGTCTGCCAGTTCCGCCACTCTCGCGTCTTGGGGCGCTCAAGGCTAGCACGCGGCCACCTACGCGGGCCGCCCCCCTGCCCCCGGCCCCCCCTGCCCTCCGCGAAGGCGCGCGCCGGCGCGGCAGGACGCCTGCGGAAAGAGAGAGCCCCGGGCCGGACGCCCGGGGCTCGGAATTGCTAGTGGATCGGTGCCTGGCACCGTACCGCTAACGGTCGATGTGGCGGCGCGTGCGGTTCTGCGTCATGTACTCGATGTGGAACGCGTTGATCTTCGGGCTGAACTTCCAGCCGAGCGCGGCCGGCTGGTTCCACTGGTAGGCGCCCTGCTCGTAGATCACGAACATCCGGCACTCCACCTTCTCCGCCTGCAGGTTGATCAGGTTGTCCGCCTGCGGCGTCTCCATGAGCCGCAGGAACTTCAGCGGGTTCTCGTTCTTGAGGAGCCGCGCGTCCCGGCCCTGCGGCGCCGTCGACCCGTCGGTCGACAGGTAGAGGATCCGGTCGCCCTGGGCGTTCCAGTCGGCCGCCTCGTTGAGCCGCGCGACCACGCGCACGTTCACGCGCTCCGGCACCGTGCCCTCGTCCCAGTAGATGCGCTTCACGAACGCGTCCGTGAGCTGCGCCGAGAGGTAGAAGTAGGAGAGCTCCGGGTCGTCGCTGAACTCGGCGAACCGGTCCCACGTGCGCACCGGCTGCCAGAAGACCGCGGTGCCGCCGTCGGCCGCCGTCGCGTCCGTGCCGTACCGGCCCCGGAAGAGACCGCCCCCGATGTCCGCGATCGGCATCTTGAGGGCCGAGCCGTCGTTGTAGACGTAGAGCAGGAGCTCCGCGGCGTCCTGCTCCGGGTGCTCGATCCGGACGACACCCTTCGTCGGGAAGCGCCGCAGGCCCTCGGCCTGGATCACGTTGCTGCTCTCGGAGATGCCGCCGCTGAGGATCGCCACGTAGATGCCGAAGTCGAGCACCTCGGCCGGCGTGCCGACCTCGTAGCTGCGCTCGGTCGTCCGCATGAGGCCCCGCTGGCAGCCGGTCAGGTGGAGCCCGTCGCTCTGGATCTCCGCCTCGCGGTACGCGATGAGCTCGTCGCCCACGCGCACCATGCCCGGCGACCTCGGGAGGTCCGCCTCGTTCGGCGTGCTCTCCCGGCTGATCAGGACCATGCTCTCGTCGCCGGACCGGAGGATCGCGGCGAGCGACAGCGGGAACCGCGGGTTCCTCGCATCGGACACGACCTCGTCGATCACGCACGAGAACGATCCGCCGTCGATCCCCTTCGCGATCGAGGGCCTCCCCATCGCGGTGAAGTTGTCCGGCTGCTCGCCGGACGGGAGAGCGAGGAGGCGGTTGTACGTGCGGTAGTCGGACCTGCGGAAGTCGCTGTCCGAGCTCGGCTCGTAGCTGCGCTCGAGCTTCCTGTTGAACGCCACGAGGTGGGCGAACACGTCGAGCTCCCACGGCGGGATGTCGCCGCCGCCGCCGAAGGCGGAGGGATCGGCGAGCCTGCGGTCGAGGCTCGTCATCGCGAAGAAGGGATCGAGCCCCTCGGACTCGCGCACCGAGTCGTCGGCAAGCGCCAGCGTGACCTTGTCGAAGTGGCCGGGCATCGGCCAGATCGTGAAGTCGACGCCGGTCGCGCCCGAGCTCGTCACGTAGCCGGACTCGGCATCCGACGGCTCGGGGCCGCCGTAGAGGCCGCCCACGGGGAGCACGAGCGTGCCCGACTCGAGCAGCGCGTCGTCACCCTCGAGGTCCTCGCCCCACCAGTCGTCCACGACGCCGTCGCTGTCCCGGTCGGACTGGACGCCGCGGAACCGGATGATGTTCGCGACGCCCTCGACCGAGGCGTTGATGTGGTAGACGCCGTCGTCCTCGGCGACCGGCTCGTCCGGCGCCTGGGAGGGAGGCGTGTCATCGCCGGGGGGCGTCGGGGGAGTCCCGCCGCCGCCGCCG
>JAKLKT010000579.1 GCA_023150495.1 Planctomycetota bacterium | reverse complement strand
GGGCCGGCCCCGGGGGACGCCGAGGGCCACGTCGAGGGCGTGCGCGCGGCGATGGCCGACTTCATGCGCCGCGCGGCGGATGGGCGCGCGCCGCGGGTCTACGAGGGCGCGGGGCCCCGCGAGGGCGCCTCCCCCCCGGAGCCCCCCCTCTTCGGCGTCTTCCAGGCGCACGACTCGTGGCTCGTCTGCGAGGTGGAGGACGGGATCGCGATCGTCGACCAGCATGCGCTGCACGAGCGCGTCCAGTACGACCGGATCCTGAAACGCCTCTCGGAGGGCGGCGTCGACGCGCAGCGCCTGCTGGTCCCCGAGGAGGTGGAGCTCGGCGCAGCGGACTGCGCGCTGCTCGAGGAGAACAAGGAGCTGCTCGCCCGGTGCGGGATCGCGTTCAGCCCCTTCGGCGACCGGTCGATCGCCGTCGAGACGCTGCCTGCCGTCGTGCCTCGCGCGCGGGCCGCGGATCTCCTCCGGGATCTCGTCGACCTGTTGCGCGCGCGGGGCGGCGCCGTGGATCCGCGCACGCTCTTCCACGATGTCGCCGACACGATGGCGTGCAAGGCGGCGGTGCGGTTCGGCGACCGGCTCTCCCGCGAGGAGGTGATGGCGCTCCTCCGCGAGAGCGGCGCGCTCGACAGGGCGTTCGTCTGCCCGCACGGGCGGCCGACGGTCTGGCGGATCCCGTTCGCGGAGCTGCGGAGGCGCTTCGGCAGGACGTAGCGGCTACGGCGCGGGGCGGAGGTCCGCGTCCGCGAGGCCCGTGTTGAGGGCGACCTTCGGCTGGCCCTTCGCCGCGTTGAGGCGGTCGCGCGTCTCCTTGTCGGAGGGCGTGTCGCGGTACACGGAGAAGTAGCGCGGAAGGACGATCCCCGCGTCCTTGTCCTTCGCGTAGAGCGCGAAGTAGTAGACCCATCGCACCTCGCCGGGCGCATCGGCCTCGTACTCGACCGCCTTGCGGACCGTGAAGTCGCTCGTGTTCACGAAGAGGCGCAGGGGCGCCTCGCCGTCGCGCCTCGCGTCGAGGACGTGGTACGTGGCCTCCTCGCGCTTGCCGAGCGTCCTGTTCAGCTCGTGCGGATGGTCGCCGTCGAGGCGCTGGGGCTCCGGGGCGCCGAGCGTCACCGTCCAGTCCTTGTCGATCCTCGTGAGGAGCACCATCCGGAGCATCCGCTCGAAGTCCTTCCGCTCGGTCTCGATCTGGCGGATCGTCGGCTCGTCGTCGCGGTTGCCCCGGCTGAGCGCGATCACCGTCCCCTTCGACGACCGCTCCCAGTAGCCGGCGTCGCCGAAGACGCCGCGCTCCGTGCTCCGGTCCACCGCCTCCGCCGCCGTGTGCACGCGGAACGACCGGTCCTTCGCCCGGAACCGGTAGGTCCGCGTGACCGCGTGTTCCTCGCCCTTCTCGGACACCTCGCCCACGAACGTCAGCGTGACGTCGCGGATGTCGCCCGCCGCGAGCTTGCCCTGGGCCTCGACGGCCTTCCGGAGGATGTCCCGCGCCGCCACCGAGGTCTCGTCCGCCGCCGCGGGAAGGGGGAGGAGCGCGAGGAGGGGGAGGAGGCGGCCCAGGCGCCGCATCGCGGCCCCGCGGGGGCCGCATCCCACGGGAGCGGGGGGTCGGTTCGTGCCCATCGTGCGTCCATGCCATTCTACGCCCGGTTTTGCCGTGTGGCCGGGCCGTGGCACAATCCCGCGCTTGGAACTCTTCTCGACCCGGGATCTCGGCGGCGGGTTCCGCCTCCATCTGCGCCGGACGCGCGCGTTCAAGACGGTGACCGCCCGGCTCGTCTTCCACGCCGACCTCGACGGGGGCGCCGCGGCGCGCGCGCTCGTGCCCCGCGTCCTCGCCCGCGGCACGCGCAGGCTGCCGAGCCTCAGGGACGTCCAGATCGAGCTCGACCGGCTCTACGGCGCCTCGCTCCATGGCGACGCCTCGCGGATGGGCGAGCGGCAGCTCGTGCACTTCCAGGCCGAGTGGGTGAAGGACGCGCTGGCCAAGGAGCCGCTGCGCGCGCGGATGGGGGAGCTCCTCGCGGAGTACCTCCACGAGCCCGCGACCGACCCGGGCGGCGGGCTCCGCGCCGCGGTGATCGAGCAGGAGCGGAAGAACCAGGCGGACGAGGCCGCCGCGATCTTCGACGACAAGGCGCGCTACGCCAGGCACCGCCTGCTCGAGGTGATGTGCCGCGGCGAAGCCTACGCGCGCCCCTCGATCGGGCACGAGAAGGAGATCCGGGCGCTCGGGGTCGGCGAGGTGCGCGATGCCCACGCGGCGCTGCTCGCCCGCGCGCCCGCCGACCTCTTCCTCGTCGGCGACCTGACCGCGGCGCAGGCGCTCGCCTTCGCGAAGGGCCTCCGCCTCGACCGGCGCCGCCGGATCGCGCGGCCGCGCCCGACGAGGTTCCGCGCC
>JAKLKT010000001.1 GCA_023150495.1 Planctomycetota bacterium | reverse complement strand
CTAGCGGTTGTAGGTTTCCGGCGGTGGCCGGGGGTACGGACGAGGACGACGACGATGAAGATTGAACGACGCTTCACGCAGGCGGGCAAGGATCCCTATGACGGCATGAGGTTCGTCGAGAGAACCTCGCGGATCGTCGAGCCGGACGGCCGCGCCGTCTTCGAGTGCGAGGGCGTCGTCGTGCCGGACTCGTGGAGCCAGGTCGCGACCGACGTCCTCGCGCAGAAGTACTTCCGCAAGGCGGGCGTCCCGGCGCGCGTGCGGAAGGTCGCCGAGAAGGGCGTGCCGCAGTGGCTCTGGCGCTCGGTGCCGGACGAGGACGCGCTCGCAGGGCTCCCCGCGGACAAGCGCGTGGGCATGGAGAAGGACTGCCGCCAGGTCTTCCACCGCCTCGCGGGCTGCTGGACCTACTGGGCGTTCAAGGAGGGGTACTTCGACTCGCACGCCGACGCGCGCGCCTACTACGACGAGATGTGCGCGATGCTCGCGCGCCAGATGGCCGCGCCGAACAGCCCGCAGTGGTTCAACACCGGGCTCCACTGGGCGTACGGGATCAACGGCCCCGCGCAGGGGCACATGTACGTCGATCCGAAGACCGGCAAGGTCGTCCGGAGCAAGGACGCCTACTCGCGCCCGCAGCCGCACGCGTGCTTCATCAGCAGCGTGCGCGACGACCTCGTCGGCGACGGCGGCATCATGGACCTCTGGGTCCGCGAGGCGCGCCTCTTCAAGTACGGCAGCGGCACCGGCACGAACTTCAGCGCGCTCCGCGGCGAGAACGAGCCGCTCTCGGGCGGCGGCAAGAGCAGCGGCCTCATGAGCTTCCTGAAGATCGGCGACCGGGCCGCCGGCGCGATCAAGTCGGGCGGCACGACGCGCCGCGCCGCGAAGATGGTCATCTGCGACATCGACCACCCGGACATCGAGCTCTTCATCAACTGGAAGGTCCACGAGGAGCAGAAGGTGCTCTCCCTCGTCGCGGGCTCGCGGCTCGCCGAGCGCCATCTGAACGCGGTGCTCCGCTCCTGCGCGGAATCGGAGGGGGTGCAGGGGGAGGACCGCTTCCACCCGGCGAGGAACCCCGCGCTCGCGAAGGCGATCGCGGACGCACGCGGCGCCGAGATCGCGGAGAACTACATCCGCCGCGTCCTCCAGCTGGCGCGGCAGGGGTTCACGGAGATCGAGTTCCCGACCTACAACACGAACTGGACGTCCGAGGCGTACCTCACCGTCTCCGGCCAGAACAGCAACAACTCGGTCCGCGTGCCGAACTCCTTCCTCGAGGCGGTGGAGCGCGACGACAGCTGGCAGCTCGTCCGGCGCACCGACAACCGCGTCGCGAAGACGCTTCCGGCGCGCGAGGTCTGGGAGCAGATCGCCGAGGCGGCGTGGGCCTGCGCCGACCCGGGCCTCCAGTTCGACACGACGATCAACGAGTGGCACACCTGCCCCGCCGACGGCCGCATCCGCGCGTCGAATCCGTGCGTCACGGGCGACACGCTCGTCGCCACCGCCGGGGGCTGGAGACGCATCGATTCGCTGCTTGAGACGCCGTCGGAGATCGTCGGCTCGGACGGCCGCCTGCACCCGATCAAGCCCGCGTTCCCGACCGGCGTGAAGCCCGTCTACCGCCTGCGGACGCGGAGCGGGCTCGAGCTCAGGCTCACCGCCGACCACCGCGTGCTGACGGCGAACCGCGGCGACGTCCCCGCGTGCGAGCTCACGCGGGACGACATCCTCGTCCTTGGCAAGCCGTCCTTCGGCCCGGGGCGGATCGACGAGGACATGGCCGAGTTCGTGGGCCTCCTCGTCGGCGATGGCTGCCTCATGGGCGAGCAGCAGACCGCCATGCTCACCCTCGCACCCGAGGAGGAGGCCGTGGCGGCGCGCGTCCATGCCGCGCTCACCCGCTACCGCCGCGACCACGCGGCGGATGCGCGCGAGGCGAGGGACATCGAGGTCACGCGCCCGCAGGGCACGCTCCGCATCGGCACGAGCGCCCGCTGCGTCGTCGATCTCGTGCGTGGGTACGCGGTCCTCGACAAGGGGAGCGCCGGCAAGCGCCTCGCGGACAGCGTGTTCGGGCTCGACCGCGCCTCCGTCTCCGCTCTCCTCCGCGGACTCTTCACGGCGGACGGCACCGTGGCCCGCTACGGCGAGAAGTCTCACTACGTCGCCCTGGACAGCACCTCCGAGGAGCTGCTGCGCCAGGTGCAGGTGCTCCTCCTCGGCTTCGGCATCAAGGCCAAGCTCTACCGGGACCGCCGGCCGTTGGGCCAGACGATGGCGCTGCTGCCGGATGGCAAGGGCGGACGCAAGGAGTACCCGGTCGAGCAGATGCACAGCCTCCGCATCAGTCGCCGCTCGCGGGTCGTCTTCGAGCGGGAGATCGGCTTTGTCCAGGGCAGCCCGAAGGCGGAGCAGCTCGCTCAGCTCAACCGGGAGGTCGAGACCTATGCGGAACGGATCGAGGACCGCGTCCTGAGTCTCGAGTTCGAAGGCGAGGAGCCCGTGTTCGACCTGACCGAGCCCGAGACGAATCACTTCGTCGCGAACGGCCTCGTCGTCCACAACTGCTCCGAGTACATGTTCCTCGACGACACGGCGTGCAACCTCGCGTCGCTGAACCTCATGACGTTCGCCGACGCGGCGACGGCGCGGTTCGACGTCGAGGCGTTCCGCCACGCCTGCCGCCTCTGGACGATCACGCTCGAGACGTCCGTCGTCATGGCGCAGTTCCCGAGCAGGGAGATCGCGCGCCGGAGCTTCGACTACAGGACGCTCGGCCTCGGCTACGCGAACCTCGGCACCTACCTGATGGTGGCGGGCGTCCCCTACGACTCCGACCGCGCCCGCGCGATCGGGGGCGCGATCACCGCGATCCTCACCGGCGAGAGCTACGCGATGAGCGCCCGGATGGCCGCGGAGGTGAAGCCCTTCCCCGCCTACGAGCGGAACCGCGACGCGATGCTCCGCGTCGTCCGCAACCACCGGCGCGCCGCGTACAACGCCCCGCCGTCGGAGTACGAAGGGCTCTCGATCCTGCCCGTCGGGATCGACCAGCGGCACGCGCCGAACTACCTCCTCGAGGCCGCGCGCAAGGCGTGGGACGAGGCGCTCGCGCTCGGCGAGAAGCACGGCTTCAAGAACGCCCAGACGACCGTCATCGCGCCGACCGGCACGATCGGCCTCGTCATGGACTGCGACACGACGGGCATCGAGCCCGACTTCGCGCTCGTGAAGTTCAAGAAGCTCGCCGGCGGCGGCTACTTCAAGATCATCAACGAGTCGATCCCGCCGACGCTCCGGCGCCTCGGGTACACCCCGGAGCAGGTCGAGGAGATCGTCCGCTACTGCCGCGGCACCGGCACGCTCAGGGACGCCCCGCACGTCAACCACCAGACGCTCGCGGCGCGCGGGTTCACGGACGACATGATCGCCCGCGTCGAGAAGGCGCTGCAGGGCGCGTTCGACCTCGCGTTCGTGTTCAACGAGCACACGCTCGGCAAGGAGAACGTCCGCGCGAAGCTCAAGATCGGGGAGGACCGCCTCGAGAAGGCCGGCTTCAACCTCCTCGACGCCCTCGGCTTCACCGCCGAGGAGATCCGGGCGGCCAACGACCACTGCCTCGGGACCATGACGATCGAGGGGGCCCCCCACCTCAAGGAGGAGCACTACGCGATCTTCGACTGCGCGAACCGCTGCGGGCGCACGGGGAAGCGATCCCTCTCGACCGAGGCGCACATCCGCATGATGGCCGCCGCCCAGCCCTTCATCTCGGGCGCCATCTCGAAGACGATCAACATGCCCAACGACGCCACCGTCGAGGACGTGAAGCAGGCCTATCTCCTCTCCTGGAAGCTCGGGACGAAGGCGAACGCGCTCTACCGCGACGGCAGCAAGCTCTCGCAGCCCCTCAACTCGACCTCGGACGACTCCTTCGAGCTCTTCGCCGGGGGCGAGGAGAAGACCCGCGCCGAGAAGATCGTCGAGAAGATCGTCTACCGCTACCTCGCCAAGCGGCGCCGCATGCCGCAGCGGCGCAAGGGCTACACGCAGAAGGCCGTGGTCGGCGGCCACAAGGTCTACCTCCGCACGGGCGAGTACGGGGACGGCACCCTCGGCGAGATCTTCATCGACATGCACAAGGAGGGCGCCGCCTTCCGCAGCCTGATGAACTGCTTCGCCATCTCGATCTCGCTCGGCCTCCAGTACGGCGTCCCGCTCGAGGAGTACATCGACGCGTTCGTCTTCAGCCGCTTCGAGCCGAGCGGGCCCGTCGTCGGCAACGACCGGATCAAGCTCGCGACCTCGATCATCGACTACATCTTCAGGGAGCTCGCGATCACCTACCTCGGCCGCGACGACCTCGGGCAGGTGACGCCCGAGGACCTGCGGCCGGAGGCGCTCGGCACCGCCGAGGCTCCCGACTTCGTCTCGGAGGAGACGGTCGAGGGCGGGCAGATCCCCGCGCGCGAGCACGGCAACGGGAACGGCAACGGCAACGGGCACGGCCACGAGAAGGACCCGGCCCCGGCGGTCGCAACAGAGGCGCCAGAGGGGTTCTCGCTTCCGATGCGCGCGCCGGCGATCCGGCAGGTGTCGGTCCTCGAGGCTGCCGAGTCTCAGGCGCACGCGGGCAAGCCCACGGTCGTGCAGCAGGTCCGCATGGCACGCCTCCTCGGTTACGAGGGCGATCCGTGCTCGGAGTGCGGCCAGTTCACGCTGGTCAGGAACGGCACATGCCTCAAGTGCCAGACCTGCGGCGCGACCAGCGGCTGCTCCTGATCGGGAGGAAACAGGGGGGCTCCGGGGGCGGATCCGGCCCCCGGGGCCCCCTTCCCTCCGCTACGCGTACTCCTGCGCCCAGCGGTCGCGGGTCGCGCGCTCGACCTCCTCGACGTGACGCACGGCCTCCTCCGGCCCGCGGATCTCCATCCCGTGAAGGACGGCGAAGCACTCCGCGCCGAAGCCGGACCGCTCGAGCCATGCGTAGCAGCGCCGCGCCGGGTGCTCCTTGAGCTCGAAGACCGCGACCACGCGGCGGGCGCGTCCGGGCGCCTCCGGGATGGTCACGAAGCGCTCGAACTCCGACGAGCAGCCGTGCAGCCTCCGGATCTCGCGCTTGAGATCCGAAAGCAGCGGAACCTCGCGTGCTACCCCTAGCATCTCCTTGTCCCCCGGGGCCCCCGGAGCCCCCCCGTTTCTTCGGCGCCCGGGGGCTCCCGCTTGAACCGCGGAAACCGGTTGACATTCCCCGCGGATTCTTCCCCAATGGGCCGACCCATGGCCGGCCGGATCCTCCTCCTCGTGCTCCTGCCCGCGGCCCTCGCGGTCGCCCAAGATGACGGAGCGCGCATGGACGCGCTCGAGAAGGAGAACGCGGAGCTCCGGCAGCGCGTCGAGAAGCTCGAGGGCGCCCAGCACGCGGTCGCGGCCGACGTCGAGGAGACGGCCGAGGGGCTCGGCCTCAACATGGTCGTGAAGCGCGGCAACGTCTGGGGGATCTTCCAGCTCTTCGGCGACACGGGCGTCACGTACTCGAGCCCGGAGCTGCCGAACCGCGGCGAGGCGTTCTTCTTCGACGGCGGCATCGACCTCTTCTTCACGGCGCGGGTCGGCGACCACTTCCAGGTGCTCTCCGAGACCGTGTTCCTCACCTCCATCGGGGCGACCTCCGACACCTCGAAGTTCGACCAGGAGCGCCTCTGGGGCGCGTGGAAGTTCTCGGACCTCCTCCAGCTGAAGCTCGGCCTCGAGCACGGCCCGATCTCGCGGTGGAACAACCTCTACCACCACGGCAAGTGGCTCGAGCTGACCATCACGCGGCCCTTCCTCGCCCGCTTCGAGGGCGACGGGGGGATCCTCCCCATGCACGAGGCGGGTGTCGAGGCGCGCGGGGCGGTCCCGCTCGCCAAGGGCCGCCTGACCTACGTGTTCTTCCTCTCGAACGGCCGGGGGCCGCTGGTCACCGACGTCGAGGAGTTCTCCGACCACAACGACGCGAAGGCGATCACCGCGGGCCTCGGGTTCGAGCCGATGGGCACGCACCCGCTCTGGGTCGCGGTCTTCGTGCGCTGGGACGAGATCCCGCCGAACCCCGCCGACCCGGCGCGGGTGCGCTCGATCGGCCAGATCGTGACGACCCTCCAGCTGGACTACCGGGGGGAGCGGATCCAGGTCCTCTCCGAGGTCGCCTTCATCGCCGACGGCGACCGGACGAGCAGCACGGACTTCGACCACGTGGCGGCCTACTTCCAGGTCGGGTACAGCCTCGACGACGAGTGGACCCCCTACTTCCGGTTCGACATCCGGGAGATGGACCAGGGCGACCCCTACTACTCCCCGGTCAACCGGGACCTCGACGCCTACGAGATCGTGGCCGGGGTGCGGTTCGACTTCGTCGAGAACGCCGCCATCAAGTTCGAGGTCGGCTTCGGGGAGAGGGAGGAGCGCGACGGCGTGGGCGTCGTCAGCGACCGCGGTTACATTAGGGTCGGCTTCCAGCTCTCCTTCGTCTTCTGAGATGGCCTACCGCACGCTGCTCCTCGTCTGCTGCACGGCCTTCGCGGCCGCGCGCACGGAGGATCCCCCCGCGAAGAGGGAGCCCCTCGAGCTGGCCGTGATCGTCCACCCGAAGAACCCGGTGACGAAGGTCACGCTGGCCGAGCTGCGCGCCTACCTCAAGGTGGAGCGCGAGTACTGGCCCGACAGGAAGCGCTGCGACGTCTACCTCCCGCAGAGCACGACGGACGAGTACGACGTGCTGCTCCAGAAGATCTACCGCATGAGCCACAAGAAGCTGCAGAAGTACTGGGTGCGGCGGCTCTTCAGCGGCGAGATCTCCGCGAAGCCCTCGTACGTCCCGTCGGCGAAGGCCGCGGGCGAGCAGGTCTCGAAGGGCGAGGGCGCGATCTCGGTCGTCGCCGCGAAGGACGTCCCGAAGGGCGTGAACGTCCTCCTGATCGACGGCAAGAAGCCGGGCGAGGCGGGCTACCCGCTCGTGGCCGTCCCCGGCGAGGCCGAGCAGGAGCCGTAGGCGAACGCAGGGGGCCCCGGGGGCCGCGCCCCCTCTCCCCGGAGCCCCTCACCTTCCCGGCAGCTCGGTGCGCCAGAGCTTCGCCGTCGCGTCGAACGAGCAGGTCGCCACGCGCGTCCCGTCGGCCGTCATCGCGACGCCCGTCACCCAGTTGTCGTGGGCGAGGACGCGCAGCAGCTGGTCGCCCGTCGCCGCGTCCCACACGCGGAGCGTCTTGTCGTGGCCGCCCGAGAGGAGCCGGTCGCCCGCGAACGCGATCGCGCTCACGGCGCCCGCGTGGCCCCGGAGGACCGGCCCCGGCTCGCCGGTCCGCGCATCGGAGAAGCGGATCAGGTTGTCGCCGCCGCCTGTCGCCACGCGCGCGCCGGAGGGATCGAAGGCGCCGCAGAGCACCGGCCCGTCGTGCGCCGCGACGCGGAGGAGGACCTTCCCCTTGGCGACGCTCCAGATCGCCGCGCTGCCGTCGTGGCAGCCCGCGAGGAGGCTCTCCCCGTCCGGGCTGAAGGCGACGACGTTCACGCGCTCGGACGCCGCGAGGACCGCGAGCGACTCGCCCGTCTCCGTGTTCCAGATGCGGATCGTGCGGTCCGCGGAGCCGGTCGCCGCGCGCCTGCCGTCGGGCGAGAACGCGACCGCCTTCACGGAGGAGCCGTGCCCCTCGAGCCGGCGCAGCAGCGCGCCGGTCGTCGCGTCGTGGATGCGGCCCGTCGCGTCCTCGTCGCCGCCGGCGAGGATGCGCGTGCCGTCGGCGGAGAAGGCGAGCGACGAGAGGCCGCCCGCCTCCTCGATGTAGCGGAGCGGCGCGCCCGTCCGCGCGTCCCAGACCCGGATCTCGCCGTGGCCGGCCGACGTGGCGGCGACCACCGCGCCCTGCGGGTCGAAGGCGACCGCGGAGAGGAAGTCCTCGTCGCCGCGCAGCGTGACGACCGCGCCGCCCGTGCGCGGCGCCCAGAGCCGCATCGTGCCGTCGGCCGCGCCCGAGACGAGGAGCCCCTCGCCGCAGCCGACGGAGAGCACCGCCTCGTCGTGGCCCTGGAAGACCGCGAGCTCATGACCCGACACGGCCTCCCAGACGCGCACCGTCTTGTCGTAGGAGGCCGTGACGACCTGCTTCCCGTCGGGCGTGAACGCGAGCGCGCTCACCGGGTCCTCGTGGCCGCGGAGCAGCGCCTGGATCTCCGCGTTCGCGGGGTCGAGCAGGACGACGGAGCTGTCGTTCGACCCGGCGGCGATCCGGTCGGCCGAGGTCGCGAGGCAGGTCGCCCCCTCGGGCAGCTCGATCCTCCCCTTCTCCTGCTGCGTCGCGGGGTCCCAGAGCGTGACCCCGTCGTCGGTCGCGGTGGCGAGGTAGGAGCCGTCGGGCGCGAAGGCGACGCCGTGCACCGGGTCGCCCTTTCCCGCCACGAAGAGCCGCCGGAACTCGCGCGCGTCCCAGACGTGCGCGCCGTCGTCGGTGCCGGTCGCGAGGACGTCGCCGCCCGGCCCGAACGCCACGCAGCCGACGACCGACTCGTGCGTCATCGTGCCGACGAGCCGGCTCGCGTCGACGTCCCAGACGCGGACGAGCGCGTCCTTCGCCGCGGCCGCGAGGCGCCCGTCGGGCGCGAAGGCGAGGGCCGTCACCGGGCTGTCGGGCGCGCCGGGCAGCGAGAGCAGGAGCCTGCCCTCGGCCGCGTCCCAGAGCTTCACCGAACGGTCCTCGCCGCCGGACGCGATCCGCGTCCCGTCCGGGGAGAGCGCGACCGCCGTCACCTTGCCCTTGTGCGCCTCGAGCACGCGGAGCGCCGTGTCCGCGCTCAGGGTCGAGTGGCGCCACTCCCACCCGCGGAGTCCCTCGGGGCACGAGGCGAGGAGCTGCTTCGCCTCGCGCGTCTCGTGCATGCGCAGCGAGGCGTGGGCGGCGGCGAGGTTCGCGAGGTAGCTCTGGCGCTCCGCGCGCTTCGCGTTGACGCGCGCCGTCGTCGCGTTGGCCTCGGCCTCGCGGGCGTGCAGCTCGGCGAGCGCCCTCGCGTCCTTCTCGAGCGACTGCGCCCGGCTCACCTCGTCGACCTTCCTGCGCTGCTGCCAGGCGGCGAAGAGGCTGCCGCCGACCGCCACGAGGAGCAGCGCCGCGACGGCGGCGGCGGTCGCCTTGTTGCGGATGACCCACTTCTGGAACTCCGCCGTCGCGCCGGTCCGGTGGGCCCGCACGACGCGCCCCTCCACGTAGGCGCGGATGTCCTCCGCCATCCCGACCATGTTCTCGTAGCGGTCCTCGCGCCGGCGGGCCATCGCCTTCTCGCAGATGGCGACGAGCTCGGGCGGCGCGGTCCGGTCGATCGTGTGCACGGCCTCCGGCGGCCCCGCGAGCAGGCGCACGATCACGTCGGCGGCCGCGGCCCTCCCGCTCGGCTCGACGTAGGGCATGCGCCCCGTGAGCAGCGTGTAGAGGAGCGCGCCGACGCTGTAGACGTCCGAGCGCGGGTCGAGGGCGTCGATGCGCCCCTCCGCCTGCTCCGGCGGCATGTAGGGCGGCGTGCCGACGATCGTCCCCTCGAGGGTCAGGTAGGGGCTGTTCGGCGTCCGCGAGATGTCCTCGGCGCGGTCCGTCCTCACCTGCGTGCGGAGGAGCGCCACGCTGTGGTTGAGCCGCGCCCCCTGCACGTCGGGCCGGCCGATCACCTTGGCGAGGCCCCAGTCCATGACGTAGACCTCGCCGAACTTCCCCACCATCACGTTCGCGGGCTTGATGTCCCTGTGGATCACGCCCTTGCTGTGGGCATAGGCCATCGCCTCGCACACGCGCACCATGACGTCGAGCGCCCGCGCGCGGCTCCAGCCGTCCTTGTCGGCGCGCGCGAGCCGGATCACCTCGTCGAGGGTCTGCCCGCGGACGAGGCGCATCGTGAAGAAGACGCGCCCCTCCTCGTCGACCCCGAGCTCGTGCACGGGGACGATGCCGGGGTGGTCGAGCTGCCCGGTGATCTGCGCCTCCTCGAGGAAGCGCGTCACCTGCGCGAGGGAGATGGGGTCGGTCTCGTCGGGCACGCCCGTCGAGGCGGCCTTCATCGCGAGCGTGCGCCTCAAGTCCTTGTCCCAGACCTTCAGGACCACGCCCATGCCGCCGCGCGCGATCTCCTCGCGCAGCTCGTAGCGGTCCCCGCGCGTGGCAAGGTGGTGGAGCCGGTCCCGGATGCCGGAGCTCGGGACGTCCCGTCGCGCCTCGGGATCCAGCTCGACGGCCGGGCGGCCCTCGAGGGCCTCCCGGAGCGAGAGGCGCTCCGGCCTCGACGGAGGGCGATGCGACCGCCACGCCGCGTGGAGCGTGCGCAGATCGGCCGCGAGATCCGGCCGTTCGGCACAGAAGGCATCGAAGTCGACCTTCTCGCCCTTCCCCGTCCGGGCGAGGTAGAGCGCGAACGCCGCCTCCGCGTCCGCCTTCCGGCCGTCCGTGCCCCGGTCCATCCGCGCGATTCTATACGTTGGCCGCGGGCGCGGTCCTACTCGTCCCAGACCGTGGGCGCGGGGCGCGCGAGGCGGCGCTTGACCGCGTCCTTGAGCCGCAGGAGCGAGAGGTACGCGCGGCTCCGCCACCCGCCCGCCACGAGGAGCGTGCAGGTCCGCCGGCTCGTCTCCGTGAACTTCCTCTTGTAGCTCTCGTCGCCGCGGAGGAAATCGAACGTCCTGCAGCCGTCGGCGATCGCGCCCGCGATGGCCTTCGCCATGAGCGCGAACGAGGGACTCAGCCGCGCATGCGGGGAGGACGGGTCCCAGCCGCCCTGGTAGTAGACGACCGTGTCGCCGCAGCGGAAGAAGAGGAGCCCGGCGATCGCCTGCCCCTTCTCGAAGAGCGCCCAGACGAACGGCTCGACGCCGGCAGGCCCGCTGGCGACGAACTCCGCGAGGAACTCCTTGAAGCCGGGGCGGATGAAGGTCCCCGTCTGCCCCTGCTGCCTCCAGCGCGCCTCGTGGAGCTCGAAGAGCCGCGGGAGGAAGGCGGCCACCTCGTCCCTGCCCGCGAGCTTCCTCAGCTCGCAGCCGGCCTCCTCCAGCTGGCGGCCGCGGCGGTTGAGGAGCGAGCGCGTGTTCTTCGAGACGCTCGCGCGGTAGGCGTCGAACGTCGCGGGGAGATCGAGGTAGGGGCAGACGCGCTCCTCCTGGATGCGGTGCCGGAAGCCGTTCCGCGCGAGCCACTCCGGGAGCGCCGCGTCCAGCTCGGAGCCGCGCACGATCTCCGCGAGGACGACGAGCCTCCCGGAGCGCGCGACGGCCGCGAGGCGGTCGAGGACGAGCGCGCGGACCTCGGCGCGGCGCGCGGGCTCGGCGAGGAGATCCATGTAGTCCGCGCTCACGACATCGATCCCCGAGAAGCGGAACGCGGGCAGCGTGAGGCCCATGTCCCGCCAGGGCCTCTCGCAGAACGGCGCGAGCCCGACGACCCTGCCGCCCTCCTCCGCGGCGAGGAGTACCGCGGGGCGGGCCTCCGGCGCCACGTGGCGGAACCAGGCGTCGTGCCAGCCCCAGGTCGCGAAGGCGCCCATGAGCGGCGCCGAGTCCGCGAGACGGTCCCACGCATCCTTCGCCGCCGCGCGGTCGGCCGCCACGGAAAGGGTGAGCGGGCGCATCCTCGCGTCGACGGTCCCGGCCTCGCACGGAGCCTGTTTGTCCATCCGGTTCACCTGGATTCCTCGGACGGGGGCGGAGCGCAAAGCGCGTTCCGGGGGGGACGGGAGGGGGCCCGGGGGCGCGGGGGGGGAAACCGTCCCCGAACGGGACACCGCGTCCCGGCCCCCGGAGCCCCCGCTACTTCTTCTCGGCCTTGGCCGCGAAGCGCCCGAAGGCCTCGTAGGCCTCGTCGGTGAGGAAGCAGCGCCACTGCGCGCTCCGCTCGTACTCGAGCGCGTGGTCGAGGCCCTGCGCGCGCGTGGCGCCCTTGATCGCGGCGACGGCATGGGGCGACGCCTGCGCGAGGCGCGAGGCGAGCGCCCTCACGGCGTCCATGAGCGCGTCCGGCTCGTGGAGCTCGTGGACGAGGCCGAGCCGCAGCGCCTCGTCGGCCTTCACGAGGCGGCCGGTCAGGAGGAGCTCCTTCGCGCGGTCGCGGCCGACGATCTGCGGGAGGAGGAAGCTGCCGCCCCAGTCCGGCCCGAGCCCGATCTTCACGAAGCTCTGGGTGAAGGAGCACTCGGTCGAGCCGAGGCGGATGTCGCAGCAGAGCGCGAGATTCGCGCCGCCGCCCGCGGCGACGCCGTTCACGGCGGCGATCGTGGGCTTCGGGTAGGCCTGGAGCTTCCGCACGCACGCGTTCGCGGCGTCGAGGATGCGGGAGAAGTCGGCGACGTCGTTCCGCTCGCGGAGCTCCTTCATGTAGCGCACGTCGCCGCCGCCGCAGAACCCGCGGCCCGCGCCGGTGACGATCACGACGCGGACCGACTTGTCCCGCTCGAGATCCTCGAGCGCCTTGAGGATGTCCTCGCGCATCGTGCCCGCGAACGCGTTGAGCTTGTCCGGGCGGTTCAGGACGACGAGGCCGATCGCCCCCTCGCGGCGGCAGTCGATGTGGCTCAAGTGCGGCTCCCCGGGGCTCCCGGAGCGGTTCCTGCGCGCTTCAGGGCATGCCTCCCGTGGCCCGATAGTACCGAGAGGCCCCCCCAGCCCGTGGGGCCCGGAGGCGGCATGACCGGCTTGTCCGTGGAGAAGGCGCCCCCGAAGGCGCAGGCGAAGGCCCAGGAGGACCGGGGCCCTGGCCACATCCTGCGCAGGATGCGTCAGATCGCGAGGGTCCACGGGTGGAAGGGGCTCGGACTCTTCCTCGCGCGACGGATCCTCTGGTGGGTGCCGGGCGGCGAGTGCACCCGCAACTTCCTCTACGTGCTCGCGACGCCGCGTCCGGCGCCGCAGGCCGTGGAGGCCGCCAAGGGGCACGTGTTCAAGTTCGCGACGCGCGAGGACCTGATGGCGCTCCGGGCGCTCCTGCCCACGCACATCCGGGACGACATCGTCGCGGCGTTCGAGCGCGGGCACAAGTGCCTGCTCCAGCACGACGGGGAGAAGCTCGCCGGCTACACGTGGGTCGCGCCGTCGCCGCTGACGGAGATCGTCTGGGGGTTCCACGTGAACCTCGCGGACGACGTGGTCTACAACTACAAGGGGTACACCGCGCCCGAGTACCGCGGGGCCGGCTTCCAGGCGCTGCGGCACCTGAAGGTCATGGAGATGACCGGCGCGAAGGCGCTGTTCGGGTACGTGGACCACGTGAACCTCGACTCGCAGAAGGGCGTCGAGAAGAGCGGCTACCGGAAGGTCGGCGTCCTGACCGGGATCCGCCGGGGCGGGAAGGTCCGCTTCCGCCTGAGGATGGACGAGAAGCGCTGGTCGACCGCGTCGCGGACCTGACCCCCCCCACGCCCCCCCGCCTCGTATCGAGGAGAGAGCCCGCCCTGACGGCCGACGTCGCGTCCGCGGGCGGGCTCCCTCAGCTGGTGCCCCCTGTAGGACTCGAACCTACAACCTCCGGATTAAGAATCCGCTGCTCTACCATTGAGCTAAGAGGGCGCAGAACGGGTATTGGAAACAATCGCGGCAGCTTGTCAAACCGCGGCGCGGGGCGCGGGTTCCCGGGATCGCCCCCCGGGCCTCTGGGCGGGTGGCGTACCATGCCCGCGGATGGCCGGCCTCTCCAACCGGGAGATCGCGGACGTCTTCCGCGAGATCGAGCTCCTCCTCCGGGTCCTCGGGGAGGACGCGGGCCGGGCGCAGGCCTACGGCCGGATCGCGTGGCAGATCGAGCGCATGGAGGAGTCCGCCGCCGACCTGGCCGCCGCGGGCCGCCTCGCGGAGAGGAAGGGGATCGGCGAGAGGACCCAGGCGTCCGTCGCGGAGCTCGTCGACCGCGGCACCTGCGCCCGGCTGGAGGAGCTGCACGCCCGGGTGCCGAAGGGCCTCCCCGAGCTCCTGCGGGTGCCGGGCCTCGGGCCGACCCGGCTCCACGCGGTCCTTGCGGAGCTCCACGTGGAGAGCCTCGAGGGGCTCAAGGCCGTCGTGGCGGACGGTCGCCTCGAGGCGCTCAAGGGGTTCGGCGCGAAGTCGGTCGAGAAGATCGCGGCGGGGATCGCGTTCCTGGAGCGGAGCCGCGGCCGCCTCCGGATGGACGACGCCGAGCGACTCGCGCGGGAGACGATCTCCCGCCTCGGCCTCGCCGGCGCGGAGATCGCGGGCCCGCTCCGCCGCGGCGCGCCGCTCGTCGAGACGATCGCGATCGTCGCGCCGGGCTCGCCGGACGGTCTCTCCCTGCCGGGAGCCGCCCGCGAGGGGGACGCATGGGTCCTCGCGCGCGGACTCCTCCCGGAGATCCGCGTCCGGCTCGTCCCCCCCGAGGCCCTGGCGCGCGCCCTCTTCGAGGAGACGGGGCCCGAGGGCCACGTCGAGCGGGTCCTCGCGCGCCCCGGAAGGGATGGGAGCGAGGAGGAGATCTACGCCTCGCGCGGGCTCTTCCCCGTCCCGCCCGAGCGGCGCCACGCCTGCGACGGCGAGACCCCGGTCGACATCCTCGAGTCCGGCGCGATCCGGGGCCTCGTGCACGCGCACACGACGTGGAGCGACGGGCGCCTCTCCGTGGCGGGGCTCGCCGAGGCGGCCCGCGTCCGGGGGTACTCCTACCTCGCCCTCTCCGACCACAGCCGCTCGGCTCAGTACGCGAACGGCCTCACGGTCGAACGCCTGAAGGCGCAGAAGGCCGAGGTGGATGCGTGGAACCGCGCGAACCCGTCGTTCCCGGTCCTTGCCGGCACGGAGGTCGACATCCTCCCCGACGGCTCGCTCGACTACCCCGACGACGTGCTCGAAGGCCTCGATTTCGTGATCGCGTCGGTGCACTCCTCGTTCGGGCAGGCGCCGGAGGCGATGACCGAGCGGATCCTCAGGGCCGTCCGGAGCCCCCACGTCGACATCCTCGGCCACCCGACCGGCAGGCTGCTCCTCCGGCGCGACCCGTACGCGGTCGACATGGAGCGCGTGCTCGCGGCCGCCGCGGAGAACGGCACGGCCGTCGAGCTGAACGCGAACCCGTGGCGCCTCGACCTCGACCCGTCGCTCCACGAACGCGCGCGGGATCTCGGGATCCGCGTGCCGATCTGCCCCGACGCGCACGCCGAGGCGGACCTCGACCTCGTGCGGTTCGGCGTCCTCGCGGCGCGCCACGGCGGCCTCCGCGCCTCCGACGTCCCCAACACGCGCGACGCGAGGGGATTCCTCGAGGCGGTGGCCAAGTGAGCGAGTGGGGAAAGACCGTCGTCCGGCGCCTCCGCGGCGAGTACCCGGAGGCCCGCTGCGCGCTCACGCATGCGGACCCCTACCAGCTGACCGTCTCGACGATCCTCTCGGCGCAGTGCACCGACGAGATGGTGAACAAGGTCACCCCCGCGCTCTTCGCGAAGTACCCGACGGCCGACGATCTCGCGAAGGCTCGGCTGCCGTCGGTCGAGAAGCTCGTGAAGTCGACCGGGTTCTTCCGGAACAAGGCGAGGAACATCACCGGCATGGCGAAGGCGCTGGTGAAGGACTTCGGGGGCAAGGTGCCGCAGACGATGGACGAGCTCCTCACGCTCCCGGGCGTCGCGCGCAAGACGGCGAACGTCGTCCTCGGCGTGGCGTTCGGGAAGGCGGAGGGCGTCGTCGTGGACACCCACGTCCGCCGCCTGAGCCGGCGCCTCGGCCTCACGAAGGAAGACGACCCGGTGAGGATCGAGAAGGACCTGATGGAAGCGCTCCCCCGCTCCGACTGGATCGACATCGGCCACCTCCTCATCTGGCACGGCCGCCGCGTGTGCAGCGCGAGAAAGCCCCGCTGCGGCGGCTGCGTGCTCAACGACCGCTGCCCGAGCCGCGAGGAATGACCATGCCGGATAGCGAGATCGGTCCCGCGCTCGCCGTCTTCCTCTCCCGCATGGCGGGAGGCTACGCCATCGTCCTCGGCCTCTTCGGCCGGACCGTCGACAAGGGCTCCTGGCGCGACGTGAGCCTCTTCGTGATCGCGGGGCTCTCCGCGCTCGCGCTCGCGGCGGGTGCGCCGTGGATCCCGTGCGCGGCGGCGGCGCTCGTCGCGCTCCTCGTGCAGCGCGCCATGGCCTACCGCCTGCCCGTCCTCTCCTCGCCGCTCTGGCTCGCCCCCGCGGGCGCGCTCCTCATCGCGTGGACGGAGTGGCGGCCGCCGTGGACGGCGTTCCCGGGCGCGATCGTCGCCGGCGGCACGCTCGGCGCGATGCTCCTCGGCCACAGCTACCTGACCGCGCGCGGCCTCTCGTTCGCGCCGCTGAAGCGCATGTCCTACCTGCTCTTCGGCCTGCTCGTCCTCCGCACGCTCTCCGTCGCACCGGCGTTCCTCGGCAGCAACCTCCAGATGATGGACTGGGTCTTCCTCTCGCTCCGCGCGGGGCTCGGGCTCCTCGTGCCGCTGCTCCTCGGCTGGATGGTGATCCAGTGCGCGAGGATCGAGTCGAACCAGTCGGCGACGGGGATCCTCTACGCGATGACGGTCCTCGTCTGCCTCTTCGGCGAGCTGATCGCCGCCTATCTCTCCGTCGGGCGGGGGATCCCGGCATGACGACGAACGGGGGGTCCGGGGGCGTGAAGGTCGAGTTCGGCTGCCCCGCCTGCGGGAGGGCGGTCGAGATGCCCGCGGGGACGAAGGGGCCGTGCCGGCACTGCGGGGCCGAGGCGTCGCTGCCCCCCGCGCCCCCCCGCCTCGACTCCTGCCTCGCCTGCGGCTGCAAGGAGCTCTATCGCCAGCGCGACTTCAACCAGAAGCTCGGCCTCCTCCTCGTCGCGCTCGGCGCGATCCTCTGGCTCTTCCTCGGCTCCTTCTGGCCGATGGCCGCGGCCGCGGCGGTCGACCTGCTCCTCTACGCACTCCTGAAGGACGTCGCGATCTGCTACCGCTGCAAGGCGCACCACCGCGGCGCCGAGGGAATCGCGGCCCTGCCGCGCTTCGACCTCGAGCGCCACGAGCACTACCGCTTCGAGAAGGCGCGCAGGTCCTGACGGCGGACGTGGAAGATCCACTTCACGGCGCGGTGGCGCCAGAGGCCCGTCGCCGCCCGGCTCGCCTCGAGCCGCACGACGTCCGCGCCCCGGCGGGGAGGGCTTCCCTTTCCCGTCGTCACGCTAGTACCGGCGCCGGAAGACCTTGAATCCCTTCACCTGGAGGAGCGGGAAGACGACGAGCGCGCCTACGATCACGAAGAGGATCAGCGCGGCAGCCGCGAGGACGGCGAGCTTCACCATGGACCCGCGCATTCTAGCGAGGTCGGGGCGGAGGGAAGAGGGGCCGGGGCCTCGCGGCCGGGCGCCATCGCGCCGATGATGCGGGGGATGAACGTCAGCCCGCGGCCCTCTCGGCCTCGTCGAGGGCGAGGCGCACGTAGTCCTCGACCGGGACCCGGTACGCCGCCGCCAGGCGATGCCGCTCGGCGCCCGCCGGCAGCGAGAGCCCGAACTCCGCGCGGAGCAGGATCTCGACAGGGCATCCGGCACGGTCCGCGAGCTCGAGGGCGGTGGCGCCCATCGACTCGCGGAGCGCGCGCAGCGATCGTCCGCGGATCAACGTGTCCCTCCCTGTCCGCCCCCGATTGTCGGGACGCGCCCCGTACCGTCAATCCTTACGGAAGTTAGCGGGCAACGCGGCGTTAGGGCGCCCCCGGAGCCCCCCCGGTTGGTAGGCTTTCCGCCATGCGGATCCTCCCCATGGCGTTCCTTCTCGTCGCGTGCGCCTCGAACGAGCCGCGCGCGAGGGAGTCCGTGGAGGCGCCGGGGACGATCGTCGGCGAGGCCGATCTTGCCGTGGGCCGCGCCGCGGAGGCGGGCTCGCCCCCGGCGCTGCTCCTCGAGCTGGAGCCGTCCGGGCCGCTGCCGCGACGGCTCTCGGAGGATCTCAGGGCCGGCCGGGGCTGGCTCCGCGTGGAGCGCCCGCGCGGCTTCTCGTTCGCGGGGCGGGACCTGCTCCTTGGCAAGGGGCCGTTCCGCCCCTCGACCGCGTCCTTCCTCTTCGTGCAGCCGCGTGATGGGGCGCCGACGCTGGCCGAGCCCGCGCTGCTGCGGATCGCCGGCTCGGTGGACCGCAGCGCGATCGTGACCCGGATCGAGCCGATCGACGAGCCCCCCGGGATGCACGGCGACGGCCTCGACCTCGTGGGCAGCGCGGACCTGCGCGTGCTCCTCGGCCACGGACTCGACGCGCTGCTCCACTGCGTCGGATCGAGCGACATCGACACGCACCACTGGATCCGGCTCGTCGACGCGGAGGGGGCGTCCGCGCCCCTGCTGCCGGCGCTGGAGAAGGCGAGGGTCTCCCGGAACCTCGCGGAGCTCGCTCCCTACCGCGTGCTCGTGCGGCGCCGGCAGCCGGGCGACCCGGTCGCGACGCACTACCGGGTCCGCCTCGACGACGTCGTGGTCGCGGCCCAGGCGCGCGTCGTCTCGGTGCGGGAGGGGCTCGACTGGACGTGGGAGGGCGTCTGGTCCGCGCAGCTCGCGGCGCCCCCGGCCGGGGGACCCGATCCGTGGCCCGGGGCCGCGCCCCCGCTCGAGGTCCGGTACAAGGAGTACGTGCGGCCCTCCGGGAGCGTCACGGGCACCTTCTGGCAGGGGCTGCTCGCCCCCATCGCCCTCGGCGCCGACGTCGGCCTCTCCTTCCTCGAAGGCGAGGGCCCGCTGCTCGACAGCGTCGCGGAGAGACAGCGCGCGCGGAATTGACGCGATTGCGTTTGCCTCCCCTCCCCGGGGTGCTACTGGTTTCCCCGAGACGGGCACGCCATTCGACCCCACCAAAGGAGCAACCGTGGGAACCAGAAGTGCGGGGGGGGAGCGGGGGACCATTCTCGTGACGGTGATCCTGTTCATCGCCGTCGCGATCGCGGGGCTTGCGGCGATCTCGTCGAGCCGCGTCGTCACCGAGAGCGGGCACCAGCGCCTGCTCGAGGAGGAGACGCGCGCGTACCACGAGGCCTACTCGCAGCTCCAGAGGGCGCTCAACGTCGTCAACGCGAGCGCCTACACGGACGAGAACAGGAACATCGAGATCCGCGACGCGATGCAGGGCGAGTTCGGCGGGACCGTGGTGACGACGACCGTCACCTACACGACCGAGTTCGGCGCCGACGACGAGTGGCTGAAGGACCCCGACGGCATCCTCCACGGCAAGATCAAGGGGACGGACGTGCGCGTCTACAACGGACGCGACTACATCCAGCGCCTCGCGGCGCTCAAGGGGCAGACGGCCACGGCCGTCGATCCCGAGGCGAAGTCCCACAGCTACTACGTCCTCGAGGCGACCGGGCGCTCGGGAGACACGACGCGGCTCGTCTCCGCCCTGATCCGCGAGAACGAGCCGTTCAGCTCGTTCGTCTTCTTCCAGAACCGGCATCCGCTCGGCGTCTCCGGGGCGCCGCGCGGGCTCATCCACTCGAACGACCAGATCCACTTCTACTTCCCCGACGGGCAGTACGTGGACGCGGTCTCGGCGGCGAGCGGCTTCGACTACAAGGCGGGCGCCACGACGGCGAACACGAGCATCAAGAACGGCAACCCGGACGCGCAGCCGATCAACCTCGAGGCGATCGACTTCGCGGACCTGAGGACCAAGGCGACCTTCGCCGGAGAGCCGGGTCTCGACGCCGAGATCCGGTTCTACTCGGACGGCCGCGCCCGCATCCGGCAGCACACGCCCCCCCACTACGAGGACGTGACCTACAGCCAGACCGTCAACGTCCTCGTCGGGTACACGACGCAGACGGTCCAGCAGCAGCAGCAGGTGCAGGTGGGAACGACGCAGGAGCAGCGCACCCGCCAGGTCGTGAGCGGCTACAACACCGAGACCTACTACGTCGACGTCCCGATCTACGAGACGCAGACCGTCACGCGGTCGCGGCAGGAGCAGGTCTACGAGACGGTCTGGGTCGAGAGGATGCAGGACGTCCCCGACTACGAGACGCAGACCGTGACCTGCACGCGCTGGGTCCAGGTCTTCGTCCCCTACAACACGGACGCCGGCAGCGGCACGGCGGTCGGCGGCAGCGGCGGCGTGCCCGGCGAGTGGGTGTGGCAGCAGGAGCAGTACCCCTGCACGCAGCAGGTGCTCGTCGGCTACCACAAGGAGAAGATCATGGTGCAGGAGCAGCATTCGCTCGGCACCGAGACCGTGACGTGGACGGAGCAGGTCCAGGTGCAGGTCGGCACGCAGCAGGAGCAGCGGACGCGGCAGGTGCCGATCTACGTGACCGAGACCTACTACGTCGACGTGCCGGTCTACGAGACCCAGACGGTCGATGTCCAGCAGACGACGCCGGTCTACGAGCAGCAGACCAACACCTGGACGCAGCGGGAGCTGCAGTGGCCCGTCCAGGTGAGCGAGACCTACATCGACCTCGGGGACGGCGCCAACACGATCTACATCGACGGCCGGATCACGAAGCTCTCCGGCGACATCAACGGCCGCGTCACGGTCGTCGGCAACGAGAAGGTCCGGGTGACGGGGAACCTGCGGTACGTCGACGACGAGGGCGACAAGGCCATGCTCAACGGGGGCGACTACACGAAGCCGTACGCCCGCAACGAGGCCTACGACGGCAAGAGCGTGCTCGGCGTCGTGGCGCGCGACGACGTGCTCATGACCGACAGCCTGCCCACGCAGGCCGAGATCAACGCGACGCTGCTCTCCGCGACGGGACGGGTCGGCATCGACGGGTTCCAGATCAACGACCTCGGCGAGCCGGTGAAGAACTGGCGCTACGGCCTCACGGCGGCCGAGATCGAGACGGAGAACGCGTACCGCTACACGGGAACGACGAACTACACGTTCAAGTACGAGTCGCTCCGCCGGATCGGGGGCCTCATCTCCAACGACCGCATCCTCGAGACGTACGTCCTCCCCGGGAGCGGCGGGACGTCCTACGTGGACGCGGGGTTCAAGCGCGGCACGATGCGGTACGACTTCAACCTGATGTTCAACCCGCCGCCGAACTTCGTCCAGGTCCCGCGTCCGGTGGCGATCTCGATCGCGCCCGTCTACTTCATCCGCGGCCAGGACGAGTAGGTCG
>JAKLKT010000578.1 GCA_023150495.1 Planctomycetota bacterium | reverse complement strand
AGCAGGCGCTCGCCGGGTTCGCCGTCCGGTGACCGTAGATTAGTCGCCGATGCTCACCAACCTCGGAGCCGATCCCAAGCTCGTCGAAGAGGCCCGCCAGCTCGGAGGGCACGCGACCAAGACGGCGGCGATCCGGGCGGCTCTCGTGGAGTATGTCCAACTCAAGAAGAGCGTCCCGGTCGTCGGCGCTCCCGCGTCCGGCACGGCACGGAGGCGGAAGAATCGCTGAGCAGACGGCCCCCGGCCTGCGCGAGGCGGGTCCCCCGGAGCCCCCCCCACTTCGCGCGCCGCGGGCTCAGCTCCCGCCGGGAGTCGTCGGCACGGGCGTCGGCGTGAGCGCGCGGGCCGTCGCCCTCCTCAGGAACAGGAGCGCGAAGCACGTCGCCTGGAGCGGCTGCTCCGGATCGCGCCACGCGCCGTCCTCCCGCTGCTTGCCGATGAGGTGCTCCGCGCCGAGCGCGTACCAGTCCTTCCCCTCGATCTCCGTCGCCCCCGCCGCCGCGCACGCGCGCTCGAGCGACCAGAGCCAGTAGTGCTTCCAGAAGTTGTCGCCGCGCTGCCCCTTCTTCTTCCCGAACGCGTCGGAAGCGCCGCGGTTCTTCGCGGGGTCGAGATCTTTCGCGAGCCACGCGAGCGCGCGCCTGACCTCCGCGCGCTCGCGGTCGCCGGAGAGCGCGAGCATCATCGCGCCGCCCGCGGTCATCGAGCCGTACGAGTCCGCGCGCTGGTTGTCCGAGTAGCCGAAGCCGCCGTCCCCGTTCTGCGTCGCGACGAGGAACGCGTCGAGCCTCTCGAACGTCTCTTCCGGAACCGCGATCCGCTTCGCGCGCGCGACCGCGAGCGCGAGCGCCGCGAGCTGGCTGTTCGAGTTGTCGCCGCCGCGCTTCGATGCCGTGCTCCTGTAGGCATACGTCCACTGGCCGTTCCGGCACTGGCCGCGGACGAGCTCCCGGACGAGCCGCTCGACCTCCTTCCGGTGCGCCGCGGGGTCCTGCTCGAGGAGTGCCAAGATCCCGAGCGCCGCGCCGTAGACCGTGCCGTCGGGGAGCTGCCGGACGAGCCGCGCCGCCGCGCGCTTGCACGCGGGATCCTCCGCGGGGACGCCCGAGTGGCGGAGCGCCATGAGGGCGAGCGCCGTCTCCCCGGGGTTCGTGCCGAAGCCGCCGGCGGGGTCCTGCTCGCCGCGGAGCCACTTCACGCCCCTCGCGACGGCCGCGTCCACTCCCTCGGGATCGGGGGGGGTCCGGGGGGCCGTGTCCCCGCCCGCACGCGCCGCGAGAGCGACGAGGCAGAGGCAGAAGATCCTCCCGGGCATCCCTCCTCAATAACGGCGCCCGGGGACCGGTCGCAAGGGCCATCTCGATCCGAGACGCGCGGCGGCGCCAAGGCACCCATGCGGTGGGGCCGGACGGCCGAAAAGGAGGTGGGGCAAGATCCGGGGCCGGAGGCGGGAAAGCCGTAGCCATGAACAGCGCCGCGACCCAGGTCACCGTCGATCTCGCCCTCGTCCTCCGGCTGATGAGCCAGGCGCGGGCGTCGGGCGTCGTCACCCTCGCCGGGGATCCCGGGGAGGCGCACATCGTGCTGGTGGGCGGGGCGGTGCTCCATGCCACGTCGACGGCGACGCCGAAGCTCGGGGAGGCGCTGGTCGCGCGCGGCGTCGTGACGAAGGACGTGCTCGAGGACGCGCTCCGCCACCAGCGGCGCAAGAAGGTGAAGCAGCCGCTCGGGACGATCCTGCTCGAGCTGGGCGTGGTGTCGAGGGCGGTCGCGGAGTCCGAGATCGAGATGCAGATCATCCGCGTGCTCGTCGACGCGTTCGAGTGGCAGGGGTGCACGCTGCGGTTCGAGCCGGCGGAGGTGAGCGCGAGGCACATCCTCTTCCCGGAGTCCTGCCAGCTGGAGACGCTCCTCGCCCGGATCGCGCGGGCCCGGCACGCGGCCTCCGTGTAGGGGGCCAAGACAGGCGGCGGGGCGCCGATCCCTCGTCCTCGCCTGCCCGGGCCCCCTCCTTGCGCGGGCGGGCCTTGCATCTACACTGGCCGCCCCGAGACGGCAGCGGTTGGAGGGCTGGTGCCCCCCACGGACTTCAAATCCGATGTGCCGGGCGCAAGCCCGGTAGGTAGGTTCGATTCCTATGCGCTGCCGCCAAACGACTTACGACGCGTCGGCCTCGCGAGCCTCTGACGCCGCATCGCCGTTGGTACCCCCGCTGGTACCCTTCGCGACCGCGACTGCTCCGGACGCGAGCGCCTCGCCCACCGCAGCCGCCGCAAGCCTCCTGTCGTCCGGGCACAGGTGCGCGTAGCGCATGGTCATGTGGATCGACCGATGCCCGAGCATCCGCGACAACGTCGCGATCGAGACGTCCTTCTTGAGCGCCAACGATGCGAACGTGTGCCGCAGATCGTGGA
>JAKLKT010000577.1 GCA_023150495.1 Planctomycetota bacterium | reverse complement strand
ACGCGATCGCCGCGATCGCGAAGCGCGAGAAGGGCGCGCGAGGCGCGGCGAAGGGCGCGCTCCTCGCCGCCTACCCGCCGCCCGCGAAGGACGCCGCCGAGGCGCGCGGGACCGAGGCGCTCGCGAAGCGCGTCCACGCGGCGCTCGAGGCCGCCACCGGGAAGAAGGTGGACTTCCCGAAGGACTACGACGAGAAGGCGCGCGACCGGCTGCGGAAGGCATGGTGACGGCGCAGCCCCGGGAAGCGTAGAATCCCCGCGCATGCGCCGGATGGCGCTCATGGCGCTCCTCCTCGCTCCGCTGCTCGCCGCGGGCGACAAGACCTACTCGCTGAAGGAGCTGCTCGACCCGCTGGAGCCCGACTTCACGCTCTCCGCCTACACGTGGGCGGACTGGGACGGCCTCGACGCCGCGACGAAGCTCCGGGCCAAGGGCGCCGATCCCTCCGCGTGGGAGATCCCGCCCGCGGACCCCGAGACGCCCGAGGAGAAGGCGAGGCGCGAGGAGCGCGAGAGGAAGGCGAAGGCCGATCCGCCGAAGGACCGCGTCCCCGGCTTCCGCTTCGACCGGCGCCTCGAGCTCAAGCGGAAGGCCTTCGAGGGGCTGCTCGGGGCCGCCTCGGCCCCGAAGCTCGAGGGGCTGATCAAGCAGCTGAAGCAGATCGACAGGGAGCTCGACCGCTTCGACAAGGTCCTCGACGAGTCGCGCGAGACGTACGCCCAGGTCTTCGAGCAGGTCCGGAAGGCGCAGGAGGCCTACTCGGAGAACTACCGCAAGAAGCACGGCACGTGGCCGGACACGGTCCCGATGTCGGGCTCGCTCCTCGCCGACTACCACCAGAAGTCCCTCCGGTTCCAGCACCTCCTCGCCTCCCGCCAGAGCGAGCTGCAGTTCCACGACTGGCTCCTCGGCCGCGTGGGCGAGCTCGTCTCCGCGCTATCGGACGCGGAGGCCGAGAAGCCCCTTGCCGCGCTCGCGGCGGGAATGAAGGACGGCGACTTCGCCTACCGGATCCGCTGTGCCGAGCTCCTGGCGCGCCTCAAGGGGGAGAAGGCGAAGGGGCTCTACGAGCAGTCGGTTGCGCAGGAAGCGGATCCGCTCGTTCTCGCGGAGCTGATCCGCCTCAAGGCGAAATGGGGGGGGCCGGGGGCCTTCGATCTCCTGGCCGCGCGCCTCGACGACCCGGCGTGGCCCGTCCGCGCGGCGATCGTCCGCGAGCTCTCGCGGATCCCGAGGAAGGAGTCGGTCGACCTCCTCGTCGCGCGGCTCGCCAAGGAGGACGGGAGGCTCAAGGACGACATCGCGGAGGCCCTGCGCGCGCTCACCGGCCAGAATCTCGAGGCGGAGGCGGAGCCGTGGCGCATCTGGTGGGAGAAGAGCCGCGCGGGCTGGGCGCCGCCGGCGGAGCGGATGAAGAGCGACACGCCGGGCGAGGGCCAGCAGGCCGGCGTCGTCTACTTCTACGGGATCCGCACGAGCTCGAAGCGCGTCGTCTTCTGCCTCGACGTCTCCGGCAGCATGGAGTGGTCGCTCGCGGGGCAGAACGAGAAGGGCCCGCCCCGCCTCGACAAGGCGAAGGAGCAGCTCCTTCAGGCGCTGAACACGCTTCCGGAGGACGCGCAGTTCGCGATCGTCGTCTACGGCACGGACGTGAAGACGTGGAAGAAGTCGCTCGAGCCCGCGTCCGCGAAGAACAAGGCGTCGGCGCGGAAGTACGTCGAGGACCTGAAGCCCGAGGGCGCGACGAACATCTTCGACGCGCTCGTGACCGCGATGGAGATCGCGGCGCCGCCCGCGAAGGGACGGGAGCCCGGCGCGGACACGATCTTCTTCATGACCGACGGCCAGCCGACGCACGGCAGGGTGACCGACCCGCACCAGATCCTCGACGAGGTGACCCGCCGGAACAGGGTCCTCGGCGTCACGCTCCACACGGTCGGCGTCTCGAAGGACCAGAACGCCGCGTTCCTGCTCAACCTGGCGAAGCGGAACGGCGGACGGTACGTCGCCTTCAAGTAGGGACCCGCGCAGGCGTCGCTCCGCGATTCCGCGTCCCCGGTGCTACATTGGGCCTTCATGGCGGCACGCAGGAAGGCCAGGAAGAAGACGAGGAAGCGCGCGAAGAGGAAGGTCGCGAGCCGCGCGCCGCGCAAGGCGAAGGCCGCGGGGGACCTCACGGTCCAGATCGCGCGGCAGATGGCCAACGTGATCGAGAAGGGGCTCAAGCGGACCCTCGCGAAGCTCCCGCGGCGCGGCGTCACGGAGGCCACGAGGCAGAAGCTCAAGGACGCGATCGCGATGTTCCGGCGGCAGGCCGACGCCATGCGCGAGCAGGCGTTCGACCTCGAGGCGCGCGGCGCGCAGGCGGCGGCGGCCATCTGGCGCCCGCTCGGCGCCCGGCTCGACAAGGCCGCC
>JAKLKT010000576.1 GCA_023150495.1 Planctomycetota bacterium | reverse complement strand
CCCGCGGGTCGAGCGGCGTCGTGGCGTTGGCGTCGAGGTACGCGCGCACGGGGCCATTCTAGGGAAACCGCCCGAGGCCGCGGGCCCCGGAACCCCACCGAATCCAGCCGGGGGAGGCGCTACACTCTTGGGAGTGCCGCTCCCGGCCCAGGAGACGCGGTCCCTCTTCCCGGTGACGAGGGAATACGCGTACTTGAATACCGCCGCCGTCGCCCCGCTCTCGGCCCGCGCGAGGAGCGCGATGGGGAAGCTCGTGCGCGACCAGGCGGAGCACGGCGCGGCCCACTACGAGGCGTGGTTCGCGACCTATGAGGCGTGCCGCGGCTCGGCGGCGAGGCTCGTCGGCGCGAGCCCGGACGAGATCGCGCTCGTGGCGAACACGTCCGCGGGGCTCTCGACGGTCGCGGCGGGCCTCCGCGCGGCGCCGGGCGACAACGTCGTCGTGCCCGAGCGCGAGTTCCCGGCGAACGTCTACCCCTGGATGGCGCTCCCGGGGGTCGAGGTGCGGCGCGCGAGGAAGCGCGACGGGCGGCTCCTCGCGGAGGAGGTGGCGAGGGTCGCCGACCGCCGGACCCGCGCGGTGTCGGTGAGCTTCGTCGACTGGCTCACGGGGCACCGCGCGGATCTGCGCGCGATCGGCGAGGTCGCGCGCGCGCACGGCGCGCTCTTCGTGGTCGACGCGATCCAGGGGCTCGGCGCGCTTCCGCTCGACGTGCAGGCGTGCGGCATCGACGCGCTCGCGGCGGACGGGCACAAGTGGATCTGCGGGCCCGAGGGCGCGGGGATCCTCTACGTGCGCCGCGAGGCGCGCGAGCGCATCGCGCCCACGAGGCCCTCGTGGCTCTCGGTGCGGCACCCGACGCGTTTCCTCCAGTACGACATGGCGCCGGCGCCGACCGCGCGCCGCTACCAGGACGGCACGCCGAACACGTGCGGCATCTACGGGCTCCGCGCCGCGCTCGACCTGATCCTCGAGATCGGAGTCGAGGCGATCTCCGCGCGCGTGCTCTCGCTCTCTGCGCTCGTGCGCGGCGGCGCTCGCGCGAGGGGGATCCCGCTCGCGTGCGAGGCGGAGGGCGACGAGGCCTCGGGGATCACGAGCCTCGTGCTCGAGGACGCGCCCGTGTACGCGGCCGCGCTCGAGAAGAGGAAGGTGATCGTCGCGGCGCGCGAGGGGCACCTGCGCGTCGCGACCCACCACTTCAACGACGAGGAGGACGTGGCGCGGCTCCTCGAGGCGTTCCAGTGAGCCTCCGCATCCTGCTCGTCGACAACTACGACTCCTTCGCCTACAACCTCGCCCAGGCGCTGAGAGTGCTCGGCGCGGAGGTGGAGGTCTTCCGGAACGACGCGATCGGCGTGGACGATGCGCTCGCGCGGAGACCCGACCGCTTCGTCGTGTCGCCCGGGCCCCGCTCGCCCGAGGAGGCGGGGATCTCCGTCGAGCTCTGCCTCAGGGCGGACGCTCCGCTCCTCGGCGTCTGCCTCGGCCACCAGAGCCTCGTCCGCGCGTTCGGCGGGACCGTAGGCCGCGCGCCGCGCGTGATGCACGGCAAGGCCTCCCCCGTCGAGCACGACGGCCGCGGGCTCTTCCGCGGGATCCCGAGCCCGTTCCCTGCGGCCCGGTACCACTCGCTCGCGGCGCTCGCGGTGCCGGACTGTTTCGAGGTGACGGCGCGGACCGCCGACCGCGGCGAGCTGATGGCCGTGCGCCACCGCGAGCGGCCGCTCTGGGGGGTCCAGTTCCACCCGGAGTCCTACCTCACGCCGCAGGGCGGCGCGATCCTCCGGAATTTCCTAGAATCGCCGGCCGCATGAGCTGGCGGCGGAAGTTCGAGGAGCGCGGGTCGGCGCTCTGCGTCGGGCTCGACCCGGCGGCGGGGCGGCTGCCGCCCGGCGTGTCCGCCGAGGAGTTCTGCCTCGCCGCGATCGAGGAGACGAGGGACCTGGCCGCCTGCGTGAAGCCCAACCTCGCCTTCTTCGAGCGGCTCGGGCCGGAAGGGCTCGCGACGATGGTCCGCGTCGTGGCCGCGGCCCGCGCGAGCGGCGTCCCGGTGATCCTCGACGCGAAGCGCGGCGACGTCGCCGAGAGCGCCCGGGCGTACGCCGAGGCCTTTCTCGGCGGGCCCTTCGACTGCGACGCGCTGACCGTGAACCCGAGCCTCGGGCTCGACACGGTCGCCCCCTTCGCCGAGCAGGCAAGGGCCACGGGCCGGGGGGTCTTCCTGCTCCTCCGGACCTCGAATCCCGGGGCCGCCCTCTTCCAGGACGCATCCGAGGGGGCGCTCGTCGACGCGATCCGCGGCGAGCCCGCGTTCGGCGCGGTCGTCGGGGCGACGGACCCGCGCGCGGGCGCCCGGCTGCGCAGGGCGCTGCCGGAAACCATGTTTCTCGTCCCCGGATTCGGTGTCCAGGGAGGCGCGGATCT
>JAKLKT010000575.1 GCA_023150495.1 Planctomycetota bacterium | reverse complement strand
CAGGGGCACGCCGAGGAGCCGGTTCCTTGACATCCGGAACGGCACCACGCCGAGCCACGCGCGGCCGTCGAACAGATCGAGCTCCAGCGGCACGTGCGCCTGCAGCGCACGCGGCTCCACCGGCCAGTGCAGGAAGAGCACCTCGCTCCAGCGCTGCGTGATCATCGGACGACCATGATCTCCTCGATCGGCTTCTTCACGAGCGCCGCCTCGGGCACCACGCAGTCCTCCGCCGGGTACCCGATCGGCACCAGCACGAACGGCCGCTCGCTCCCCGGCCGCCCGAGGATCCGGTTCAGGAACCCCATCGGGCTCGGCGTGTGCGTGAGCGTCGCGAGCCCCGCGTGGTGCGCCGCCGCGAGCATGAGCCCGACCGCGATCCCCACCGACTCGACGCCGTAGTAGGCGCGTCCCGAGAGCCGCATCACCGCGACGAGCCACGGCGCGACCTCGAGATACGACTTGTCCGCGTCCGTCCCCAGCGGCTCCAGGTCCTCGAGCCACCTCCTGCTCGCGCGCCGCGCGTAGAACTCGCGCTCCTCCTCCTCCGCCCCGAGCCGGATCTCGCGCTTGAGCGCCGGGTCCCTTACGCAGATGAACCGCCACGGCTGCTTGTTGGCGCCGCTGGGCGCCGTGCCCGCCGCGCGCACGATCCACTCGATCGTCTCGCGGGAGACGGGACGCGGCGAGAACATGCGCACGCTGCGGCGCGTCCGCATCGTCTCGTAGAAGGCGCGCGCGCCGGAAGGGGAAGGGATGGGGTCCCGGGGAGGGAGGGGGACGAAGCGCGGCTCGGCCATGGCGGAAGAGTACAATCCCGCGCCGTGATCCGAGCGGTCTACCACGCGGTCACCGGCGAACCGGAGAAGCTCGCGCGCGCGATCGCGGTCGAGGAGACCGTCGAGGTTCCCGAGGCGCTGATCGACGAGCGCACGAACAGGGAGATCGTCGGCAGGGTCGAGGGCACCGAACGGCTTCCGGACGGCCGCTTCGCGCTCCGGATCGCGTACCCGACGGACCTCGTGAAGTGCCTCCCCGACCTCCTGAGCGTCGCCTACGGCAACGTCTCCATGATGGAGGGTGTCCGCCTCGCGGGGCTCGACCTGCCCCCGGAGGTGCTCGCGCGGTTCCGGGGCCCGGGCTTCGGCGTCGAGGGCATCCGCGATCTCCTCGGCGTGCGCGGCCGCCCGCTCGTCTGCACCGTCCTGAAGCCGCGCGGCGCGACCGACGAGCACTTCGCGAAGGTCGCGGAGGAGTTCGCCCTCGCGGGGGGCGACATCGTGAAGGAGGACAACAACCTCCTCGACGCCACGCAAGGGGACTTCGAGCGGCGCGTGGGGCGCTGCGTCGAGGCCGTCGCGCGCGCGAACCGGAAGACCGGGCGCAGCTGCCTCTACTTCGCGAACGCCTGCGCGGCGGTCGACCGGCTGGAGCGGACGGCCGAGGCCGCGATCCGGCTCGGCGCGCAGGGCATCCTCATCCCGCCGCTCCTCCTCGGCCTCGACGTCGTGCGCGACATCGCCGCGCGCCACCGCCTCGCGGTGATGGCGCACCCGGCGTTCTCGGGGACGTTCTTCGAGGACCGGCGGCACGGGATCGAGCCCGGGATCCTGCTCGGCACCATCTACCGGCTCGCGGGCGTGGACATCTCGATCTTCGTGAACCACGGCGGCCGATTCAACTACCGGAGGGAGGAGTGCGACGGGGTCGCCCGCGCGCTCCGCGCCCCGCTGGGGCGCATCCGGACGGCGTTCGCCGCGCCCGCGGGGGGCATGACCATCGACCGCGTGAAGGAGATGGCGTCGGAGTACGGCCCGGACACGGTGCTCGTCTTCGGCGGGGCGATTCTCGGCGACTCCGCGGGCATCGGCAAGGCGACGGAGGCGTGCCTCGCGCGCGTCCTCTCGCTCTTCCCGGACCGCCCCGGCGCACGGGCTTGACCGCCGGAGCCGGGCGCACTACATCTCTGGCATGACTGGACCCGTTCCTGCTCCCTCCGCGGAAGTGTCCAAGGACGCGCGCACCTGGGGCATGCTCTGCCACCTCACGGCGCTCTCGGGCTTCGTCGGCCTCCCCTTCGGGCACATCCTCGGTCCGCTGATCTGCTGGCTGATCAAGAAGAACGACCACGAGTTCGTCGACGATCAGGGCAAGGAGGCGCTCAACTTCCAGATCACGCTCACGATCGCGGCCATCGTGTGCATCCCGCTCGTGTTCCTCATCATCGGGATCTTCATGCTGATCGCCGTCGCCGTTCTCGGCGTCGTCTTCAGCATCATCGGCGCGATCAAGGCGAACGAGGGCGTGCGGTACCGCTACCCGTTCGCGCTCCGCCTCATCTCGTAGGAACGAAGCGGGGGCGGCCGCCGGGCGCCGCCCCCGATGGGGACTCGGAAGCCTAGTACCGGTCGCCGCCGCGTCCGCCGCGGCCGCCGC
>JAKLKT010000574.1 GCA_023150495.1 Planctomycetota bacterium | reverse complement strand
AGCTCGGCCCCGCGGAAGTGGTGCTCCGGCTTCCGGTCGCGGCGACGGCCGCGGAGGCTCGGCCCGCGTCGCCGGCGCTGCCGCGGCGGGCGGAGATCCAGCTGAAGGACGCGCGCGCCGCCGCGTTCGTGACCTCGCTCCTCTCCTCGGCGGGGTTCGAGGTCGCCTCGCGGCGCGACGGCAGCGTCCTCGCCGTCTGGGACGGCAGCGAGGATCCCGCGGCGGTCCGCCGCTATCTCGGCGAGAACACATCGCGGCGCGTGCTGCTCCTCGGCGCGCCGCGGTCCCCCGCGCCCCGGGGCGCGAGTGTCGTCAGCGAGCCGGGCAACCTGGAAGCGGTCCGGCGCACGCTCGGCACGATGGTCGAGGAGCTCCTGGAGATCACCGATGATTCGATCCGAACGGACGCGGGTCCTCTGCGTCGATGACCACGAATTCCTCGCGGACGGCCTGAGGGCGCGTTTCGCCCTCACGGACGACCTCGAGTTCGTCGGCTGGATGCCGACGGCGGAGGGGCTGCTCGGGAAGCTCAAGGAGACGGGCGCGCACGTCGTGCTGCTCGACCTCGAGATGCCCGGACCCGACCCGTTCGAGGCGATCGAGGACGTGCGCCGCCGCTATCCCGACACGAAGGTGCTCGTGCTCTCGGCGCACGTGCGCGACCACTACTTCGAGAGCGCGGTCGCCGCGGGGGCCTGGGGATACCTCTCGAAGGGGGACAAGCCCGAGTTCATCGTCGACGCGATCCGCAAGGCCGCGCGCGGCGAGTTCGTCTTCAGCCCCGAGGTCGAGGAGCGCTGCTGGATCCCGAGCCGGCAGGGCGGCGAGGCACGCGCCTCGCGACTCTCCGGCCTCACGAACCGCGAGCAGCAGGTGCTGCGGCTGATCGGCCGCGGGATGTCGCGGGCGGAGATCGCGCGGGTGCTCCACCGGAGCCCGAAGACGGTGGACGCGCACCAGACCGCGATCATGAACAAGCTCGACATCCACGACCGCGTGGATCTCGTGCGCTACGCGATCCGCGAGCGGCTCGTCGAGCCGTGATCGGGGGGGGCTCCGGGGGCCCGCCACGGACCCGGCCGCGCCGGCCGGGAAGAAGAGCCCGGCCCACGCGCGGAGGTAGCGCTGCTGGGCCGGGCGTCAGGAGAAAGCCAAATACCGGTGGCGGGTTCTTCTGCGGGTACGGGCAACGTGTGCCATCCGGCATGTTGGCGGTGGACCCACATCTCAACCCGGAGCGGCCGGTGCCGCTATAGGGAAAACACACGAAAGGCGGCGGGCCGCCCGCCGGAACGCGGGACGACCCGCCGCGGCGCTCCTCATTCCCTCGCCTCCTCCGGCGCGGGCGTGGTCACCAGCCGCGCGTCGAACCCCTCGAGCGCCTTGCCCTCCTCCTTCCACGCGGGCACGAGGAGGATGCCGCAGAAGGTCTTCTCCGTCGGCGTCGCCGGGGCGACGAGCGTGTAGCGGCGATCCTCGATCAGCCGCGCGCCCTCCTCCTCGAGGATCTCCTTCCTCGCGCGCACGACCGGATCCTCGTCCTCCTTCGGCTCGATCCGCCGGAAGGAGACGATCTCGAAGCTCCACTTCGAACCTTTCCCCTCGGCCGGAAGCTGCCGGAAGAGGAGCGTCTGCGACCCGCGGATGCGGGCCTCGGCGCCCTCGACCGCCTTCAGCTCCGGCCACTCGCGCTCGGGCTTCTTCTCGGCTTGCTTCCACGTCACGAGCGAGAACCCCGTGATCGCGCCGCCCTTGTCCGTCCGGGCGACGAGGGCGAGCTTCCAGTCGGCGATCCCTTCCGCGGGAAGCGGGAAGGTGGCCCGCTGCTCCTCGCCGTCGAGCGACCGGGCGAGGAACGCCGGGGCGTCCTCCCCCCCGCCTCCGAACGAGAGCAGGATCTTCCCGGCTCCCTTCATCTCGGTCGTCTCGGGGACCATGACGTCCTTGGCGAACGCGACGACGCCCGCGACCGCGAGGCACGAGAGGAGCGCGCAAGGGACCAATCCGCGTCTCTGCATGGCAAACACCTTTCTCGGCGGCTCCCGCTGGCCTGTAGCGGCGTCGCGGGGCACGCCGGATTCGCCGTCGAACGTAGCGCGGCGGCGCCCGGGGCCTATCGGGAAGCCGCCCGTTTCGATCGCCCCCGGCCCCCCTAGGAATCGCGCCTGACGGCGGGCGTGCGATAGGATTCGTGGCATGGACGCGGAGCGGAACCCCGGTGACACGAGGGGCCTCCTGCACGACCTCTCGAACGTCGTGGCGGGCCTCGTCCGGCTCGCGGAGACGGCGCTCCGGAACCTCGAGCCCGGCCATGCGGCCCGCGAGGACATCCTCGCGATCGCCGCCGCGTGCGGGCAGGCGGCCGAGCTCGTCCGGGAGGCGGTCGAGGGGGCCCCGCCCCCGGGCGGCGGCGCCGAGCTGAACGCGCTGGCGGCGGGC
>JAKLKT010000573.1 GCA_023150495.1 Planctomycetota bacterium | reverse complement strand
GGCGGGGCTACTTCCCGGTCCCCCGCTCCCCCCCCGCATCGCCCTCCTCGGGAGGAACGAGCACGAGCCAGAGGTGGCCGTCCCGCACGACGAACTTCCCGTCGAAAACGTTCTCGATCTGCAGCAGCACCGAGAGCAGCGACATCTCGCCGTTGAGGGACATCGTCCGCCGCCGGTCCATCTCGCCGCTCGTGTGGATGGGCACGCCGTAGGTCTGCGAGATCTCGCCGAGGAGGAGGTCGAGCTCCTCCTCGTTCCATGCGACCGTCACGAGCTGCTCGAGCGCCTTCCCGTAGACGCGCCGCAGCGGATCGACCGCGCTCTTGCCCTCGACCGCCGCGTCGAGGATCGCGAGCACCTCCAGCGCGTCGTTCCGGAACCGCTCCATGAAGACGTGGAAGTCCTCGCGGCCCTGCCGCTCCAGCTTCTTCTCCTCGTCGTTGAGCACGAACTGGCCGCTCTCGCGCATCTTGCGGATCTCGAGCACGTCCTTGACCGCCTGCTCGATCTTCTTCAGGTCCTGGAGGAGCAGCTCCTCGTGGCTCAGGAGCTCCTTGATCGCGCTCTCGTCGCCCTCGCCGCGCGCGAGGGTGAGCCCGGCGAGGTACGCCGCAGCGAGGGCCGCGGGGAGGAAGAGCCGCCTCATCGCTCCTCCTCCTCGAGCGCCTTGCGCTCCGCCTCCTTGCGTGCCGCCTCGAGCGCATCCTGGCGCGCCTTCCACGCCGCCTTCCGGCGCCGGATCCACTCCCCGCCGAAGAGGATCTCGTTCCGCTCCTTGTAGACGTAGAGCGTGTCGCCGCGCACGACCCACTTGAAGAGCAGGTTGTCCGCCATCATCTGGAGCATCGCGCGCGCGGACGTGCGGTCGAAGTCGAACGTGACCGTGTCGTACTTGTAGACGCGCGCGTCCACCTCGATGTTGATGCCGACCTCGTTCTCGAGCATGTCGAGGATGTTCACGAGCCACTCCTCGCGGAAGTGGATGCCGCGGAAGCGGGCGTTCGCGAGCTGCTCCCAGACCTGCTCCTCCGTCCGGCCGACGTGCTCGCCGCGGTGGAGCTTCAGGATCCGGTTCGCGTCCCCGAGCTGCGCGAGCTTCAGGTCGCGCGCTTTCGCGAGCACGGGCTTCCGGTCCGCCGCTCCCTGCGCCTCCGTGAGGAGCGCCTGGTACTCGCGCTCGCGCGCGACAAGCCCCGGGACGAGGCCCAGCGACTCGTCGAAGTCGATGATCTTGATCTCGCGGCGGACCTTCGTGAGCCGCTCCGCGAGATCCTGGAGGGCCGTGTCCTCGAGGCTTCCGCCGCCCTTCGAGTCCTGCCCCCGCACGAGGCCGCCGAGGAAGGCTGCCGCGACGAGCAGCAGCGCGATCGGCTTCTTCAACGGGCCCTCCTTTCCGTCCCTATTAGAACCAGACGCACGCGGGGAGCGGGGGTTCGCGAAAATTGTTGCGAAAATCCGCGGGAAGCCGCCTGCCAGGCGGTGGGAGGGGGCGCGGGGGAGGGGCCGGAGTGACACCGCCTCCCGACGATAGGGATGTGGAAACCCGCGTCCAGGTCCCGGCGGCGACCCGCCGTCAGGCGAGCCGGCTCGACACGAACCGGGCGAGCCTCGCCCGCGCGTTCTCCGAGAGGTCCTCGAAGAAGATCGCGGTGTCGTACCGGGCCTCTTCCGAGGCGTCGCCCTCGCGGCAGCGCACGACCACGCCGGTGATGGCGATCGAGGCGCCCGGCTGGCCGGGGGTGGCGTCCGGGAGCTCGAGAGCGATCTGCACTCGGCTCAGGAGGGGAAGCGCCGCGGGCGCCCTGAACCGGATGCCGGATCCGCTGAGGTCCTGGATGCGGGTCTCGACCGTCCGGTCCCGGAACGTCAGCCGCAGCGGCAGGTCGGCGGTGACCCGGGGTTGGCGGCGCCTTTCGACGGTCGTCATCGTGCACACGGAACCCGAGAATCCGCCCCGCAGCCGGCCCTCGGGGGCCGGGCGGGGACAGGTCCATGGGCCCCGATGCGGGCGGATTCTAGGGGTGGGTTCGGGTAGAGTCAAACTCGCGAACGGAGAAGAAAGCATGGCGAACTTCAACAAGGTCCTCCTCATGGGCAACCTCACCCGCGATCCGGAGCTGAAGTACCTCCAGTCCGGGCAGGCGGTCGTGAACATCGGCCTCGCGGTGAACCGCAAGTACCGGAACAAGAACACGCAGGAGATGGTCGAGGAGACCACCTTCGTGGACGTCGAGGGGTGGGGGCAGCAGGCGGAGACCTTCAGCAAGTACATGACCAAGGGCCGCCCGGTCTTCATCGAGGGCCGGCTGCGTCTCGACAGCTGGGAGGGGAAGGACGGCCAGAAGCGGACCAAGCTCCGGGTCGTCATGGAGAACTTCCAGTTCCTCGGCGGCGGCGGCGAGCGCTCGGGCGAGCGCTCGGGCGAGCGCTCCGGCGGCGAGC
>JAKLKT010000572.1 GCA_023150495.1 Planctomycetota bacterium | reverse complement strand
CCTTCCCCTCCGTGCTCCAGATCTTCGCCGTTCCGTCCTCGGAGCCCGTCAGGACCAGGGAGCCGTCCGCCGCGCCCGCGAGAGCGGTGACGTCCTGCCGGTGGCCCTGGAACAGGGCGATCTCCCTGCCCGCGAGGTCGGTCACCGCCACCGGACCTCCCTTGCGCGGCCAGATCGCCCTCGTCCCGTCCGGGGAGAAGAGCGGTGCCGCCAGTATCGGGTGGGTCGACCCGCCTCGGATGACGGCGCGCTCCTTGCCGTTCCGGTCCCACAGGCGGACGGTCCCGTCCCCGGACACCGTCATGATGGAGTCCCCCGCCGGAGAGAACACCCCGTGCCGGACGGTGTCCTCGTGGCCCCTGAGGACGGCGGTCTCCCTGCCCGAGAGATCCCAGAGGCGCGCCGTGCGGTCCCCGGAGGTCGTGAGGACGGCCTTCCCGTCGGGGGAGAAGACGGCATGCTCTGCTGAAAGGGTCATGCCGCCGCTCCGAGGAGCATCAGGTTGTGCGTGAGGACCTTGAGGAGGCACTCGCGCTCCTGGGCGGCGACGGAGCGGGCGCGGAGCGTCGAGCCGAGGCGGCGCTTCATGCGGGAGAAGACGCTCTCGCCCTGCCAGCGCTGGCCGTAGCGGCGGCGCGGGAAGCGCCGGTGCATCTGGCGTCGGTAGCGTCCCGAAGGTCCTCCCGGTGGACGGTGGCCGCGGAAGTTGACGGGGATGACCGTACAGCGCACGCCGCACTCCTCGCGCGCGACGCGGTGGTTGGCCTCGCTGTCGTAGGCCCCGTCGCAGAGCAGGCCGTCGAGTCCCACGAGATCGGTCGCCTGCCGCACGGCGGGGACGAACTGCGGCGAGTCGTTGGAGGGGCCCCGCGTCACGGTCGCCGCGACGATGAGATGGCTCTCGGTGAAGGCGACGTTGGTGAGCTTCGCCCAGGGGCGGCAGGCGAAGGGCGGCTGGCCGCTGCGCAGGGCGTAGTAGCCGCTGACGTGGTGGGGCTCGAAGCCCGTGGCGTCGATGACCCCGTCGCCGCCGATCAGGCCGCGTCGGCCGGCGATGGCGACGACGGCACCGAGAAGGGAGGTAAAGCCCCCCCTTCGAGAAGCCGTCGATGGGCGACCACGAGGGTCGTGTGATGCGGCACGCGTTTGAGCTCGAGCACCTCGCGCAGGTCCGACCACTCCTCCAGCGTCTTGGTCAGCGTGCGGTAGTCCATGCAGAGGAACTCCCGCACGACGAGCATCGCAAAGAGCTGGTGCTGCGTGTAGAGGTGCGGGGAGTTGGGGCGCGAGTAGGGAGGCAGGGCCTTCCTGGCCGCGGACATCGCCTCCCGCGCCACATCCAGCACCGACCGCGTCATGGTCCGCATGGCATGCCTCCGAGGTCCATGCCATTCGAATCGGCTCGCAGTCACTCACACTTGAGGCCTTTCAGCAGAGCAAGGCCGCCTCTCACTCTGATAGGAACCGCCATGCGCCCCGAAGACCTCCACCTGAAGGACCTCCTCGAGGTCCCGAAGTCCCTCGGCCCGCTCGGGTTCGCCGGACAGCGGGTCCTCCTCGTGGACGCGCTCGCCCAGGGGCTCCTCCGCAGGGAGCTCATCGGGAGCGTCGGCGAGCGCACGGCGCGCTGCATCCTCACCCGCTTCGGCTATGCCCACGGCTGGCGCACGGCGGAGGGCCTCGAGCGCACCTTCCCCTGGGATTCCCCCGGCGACTGGCGGAGGGCGGGAGGCCAGATCCACGGGCTCCAGGGGATCGTCGTGGTCGACCCGCTGCCGCCGAGGAAGCGGGGGGAGAGGAAGCCCGAGTTCGGCGCCACCTGGCGGCACAGCTACGAGGCGGAGCAGCACCGGCTCCACCTCGGGCCGTCGAAGGAGCCCGTCTGCTGGAGCCTGTGCGGCTTCGCGAGCGGCTACCTGAGCCGGGCCCTCGGGCGGCAGATCATCGCCGTCGAGGAGGCCTGCGCGGGGCGCGGCGACGCAGCCTGTCGGATGATCGCGGACTCCCTCGATCGATGGGGAGACGCCGTGGAGCCCCACCTCGCCTACTACGAGAAGATCGACATGGGCGGACTCCGCACCCTGCAAGCCCCACCGCTCGAGGGCGGACCGGAACCCGCGGCCGCGCCGGCGGTTCCGGACCTGCCGCCGGGAGTCGTCGCCCGCAGCGAGGGGATGCTCCGCGCCGTCGAGACGGCGATCCGCGTGGCCGCGGTGGACACGACCGTCCTCGTCTCGGGGGAGAGCGGCGTCGGCAAGGAGACGCTCGTCCGCCTCGTCCACCGCTCCTCGCCCCGGCGGGACGGACCCTTCGTCGCGGTCAACTGCGGGGCCGTCGCGGAGACCCTCCTCGAGAGCGAGCTCTTCGGCCACGCGAAGGGGGCCTTCACCGGGGCCGAGCGCGACCGGGCGGGGCTCTTCGAGGAGGCGCGCGGGGGGACCCTG
>JAKLKT010000571.1 GCA_023150495.1 Planctomycetota bacterium | reverse complement strand
CGCGGCTGCCGCCGGAAGGCCTCCGGGCCTACCGCGACATCCACGACGCCGAAGCGCGCCGTCTGCTCGCCGCGGCAGACGCGACCGAGGACGTCGAGGAGCGCCTCGCCGCCTACACGAAGGTCCACGACAGCTTCCTGCCGAGCACCTCCGGCGACGACGCGCTGGAGAAGGCGCTCGACCTCAACCTCGCTCTCGGGCGCTTCTACGAGTCGCTCGCGCTCGGCCGGCGCCTCCTCGACGTCTACCCGAAGGACACGGACCGGGATCTCGCGCTCGTCCTCGCGAAGGCCGCCTACTGCGCCGCGCGGATCGGCGACACGGACCTCGTCACGGCCCTGCTCGGGAGGCTCGCCTCGGAGCACGAGGGCGCGACGGTCAGCGTCGAGGGGAAGGCCGTGCCGGCCGCGGAGCTCAAGGACCATCCCCTCTTCCGGCGCGGCTCCGGAGCGTGGCACACGGACACGGACTGGCCGGTGACCGGCGGCAACGCAGCGAGGAACCGGACCGCCCCGGACCTGCCCGAGGACCTGCCCAAGAAGCCCTTGTGGTCGTTCCCGCTCCACGAGCGGGACACGCGCCTCACCGTCTGCAAGGCCCCGGCCCGCAACCAGGGGGACGCGTGGATGGTGCTCGGCCACGACCGGCAGCCCTCCCCCACCCCCGAGCTGCGCGTGGGGACGCGGGAGCACGTCGCCCCCTACCCGACCAACTCCCCGATCGTCCAGGGGGGGCTCGTCTTCTACCGCGACGGCCGGGAGGTCGTCGCGCGGCGCGCCGGCTCGGGATCCTTCGTCAACCTCCTCGAGGTCGTGGCCTACACGCCGCCCTCGATGGACGACCCCGCGTACCGCTGCCCGCTCGAGCTTGTACGGCCAGGGACGCAGGACGCCGTCAAGGACTCGCGCGTCCTCGAGGCGATCTACGAGCACCTGGACTACGGCGCCGCCCGCCTCGTGGCTTCGGACGGCATGGTCCTCGCGACGGACTGGATCGGGGCGCCCAACGAGCTGCGCACCGAGGCGGCCGTCGTCCCGAACCAGCCGAACTCGCTCATCGCGCACGCGCGCGCCTCCGGCAAGCTGATCTGGGCCTGGCACGGGGACTTCCCGAGCGAGGCCATCAAGGCCGACCGCCAGGTCCGCGAGGCGTGGGAGAAGGACTACCAGGTCCACCGGGGCGCGGCCTTCCTCGGCCCCGGCGTGACCTCCGGAGGCACGCTCTACACGGTCGCCACCGAACGCGACATGGGCGAGCCCGGGCTCGTCTCGCTCTGGGCTTTCGACGTGGCGACGGGGCGCGTGCGGTTCCGGACCCTCCTCCACCACGAGGACGAGGTGAACCACCTGCTCCCCCGGGACGCCGCGGTCGCCGTGGCCGGCGGGACCGTCTACGCGATGACGCAGGCGGGCGTGGTCGCCGCGGTCGACGCGCTGCCTCCCGGCCGCGTCAAGTGGCTCACCCGCTACGCGCGCGGCTTCGAGGGGGCGCAGGGCGGGCGGGGCGGGTTCCGGGCGGGCAGGATCAAGCAGGGCTTCGCGTTCAACGACCCCGTGGTCGCCGATGGGAAGGTGCTCGCGGCGCCCGCGGACGCGAGCGAGGTGCTCGCGCTCGACACCGGGACCGGCCGCGTCGCGTGGTCGATCCCGAAGCGGGCGCTGCCCACGGCCTCGTACGTCCTCGGCGTCAAGGACGGCCTCCTCTACCTCGGCGGCGACAAGGTCTTCGCCATCGACATCCGGAAGGGCGAGATCGCGTGGCAGAGCCCCCTCCGCGCGTTCCGCTACGGCCGCGGCTTCGTCGGGGAGCGCTACCTGCACGTGCCGACGCACCACCAGAACTCCCTCCGGTCGGAGATCGAGCGCTTCGACCTGAAGACGGGGGCCCCGGCGGAGCCGCTCGTCTTCGAGGTGGAGAAGCTCGGCAACCTGCTGAGCTTCGACGGCAAGCTCGTCGCGGCGAACGGCACCGAGATCATGTGCTTCACCACGTACGAGGCGGAGGTGGCCCGCGTGGACGCCGCGCTGAACCGGCCCGGCGAGGACCGGGCGGCGCTCCTCCTCGAGCGCGGGTTGCTCGCGCTCACGGGCCCGACGAAGCGGCGCGACCAGGCGCGCGAGGACCTCGCGAAGGCCGTCGAGGCGGCGGCGGACGACCCGACGCACCTCGCGCGCAGGTACGCGCTCGAGAACCTCTTCGCGATCGCGCGCGAGCGGAACGACCTCGGCGCGCTCGACGAGGCGGAGCGGATCGTCGCGCCGCTGCGCGGGGAACTGGGGGGGGCCGGGGGGCCGCACCTCTACGACGCGCAGATCGCGATGCTGCGCGCGGAGGCCCTCGGGCGCACCGCGAAGGGCGAGGAGGCGCTTGCCGCGCTGGAGCGCTTCGTGGACGAGTTCGGCCACCTGCGCGTCGAGCGGGGAGGCCGCATCGTGGACGCCGCTG
>JAKLKT010000570.1 GCA_023150495.1 Planctomycetota bacterium | reverse complement strand
GCAGTCGCGCGGCGCCGGCGCATCGATGTCGAACCCCGGGTGCTCGCTCTTCTGGGACTGCTGGGCAGCGCCTGCCTCGGGGCCGTCGTGGCGGTCCGTGACCACCGGGGCCGCGGGCGCGGCGCCGATGAACCCGCCGAAGACCGCGAAGAGCAGCGCCCGGAGCGCGAGCATCCTAGCCCTTCGCCCCCGCCGGCTTCTCCGGTGTCTCCTGCGGCGGCGTCCCCTCGGCCGGCTTCTCGATGTCGTAGATCGAGGAGCGCTTGAACACGACCCGGAAGCCCTTCGCAACCTCGAGCGTGGCGGTCTGCTCGTCGAACGCGATGACCGTGCCGTACATCCCGCCCGAGGTCACGACGCGATCGTACTTCTTGAGGCCCTGGAGCCTCTTCTGCCGCGTCCTCTCCTTCTTCGAGAAGAGCGGCATGAGCATCATCATCACGACGAGGATGAGGAGGAACGGCAGCATGCCGCCGAGGCCGCCCCAAGGGGAGCCTCCGGGCTGCTCCTCGGGGCCGGGCGGCAGGGCGAGAAGGAACGTTTCCATGGGGATCCCGCGCCGCGAGCGGGCAGCGCCCGGCCGCGGAACCCGGCGATTATAATCCGCCCGAGACCCCCGTGAAGATCTTCGTGGCGATGTCCGGCGGCGTCGATTCCGCCGTAGCCGCCCTCCTGCTGAAGAGGGAAGGTCACGACGTGGTGGGGATCCACCTGCGCACGGGGGTGCGATCGGAGGGGGCCCCCGCCTCCGCCGAGGCCCCGGCGGGCGTGCCGGCGGCGCGGGGGACGAGGCCCAGGTGCTGCGGCGCCGACGAGGCCGACGACGCGCGCCAGGTGGCGGGGATCCTCGGCATCCCGTTCTACGTGCAGGACGCCGAGGGCGCGTTCGCACGGGTCATCGACGCCTTCGCGGACGCATACGCGCGCGGCGAGACCCCGAACCCGTGCATCGCCTGCAACAGCGAGATCAAGTTCGGGGCGCTCCTCGACCGCGCGCGCGCGCTCGGGGCCGATGCGGTCGCGACCGGCCACTACGCGCGTCGCGTGGCGCACCGGGGCGGCTGGGCAGTCGCCCGCGCGAGGGACCTCGCGAAGGACCAGTCCTACGTCCTCTACGGCCTCCGCGCGAACGAGCTCGAGCGCGCCCGCTTCCCGCTCGGCGACCTCAGGAAGCCGGAGGTTCGCCGGATCGCGGCGGAGGCGGGGCTTCCGGTGGCGGAGAAGCCGGACAGCCAGGAGATCTGCTTCGTTCCGTCGGGAGACTACCGGGACCTCGTTCGCCGGATGAGGCCCGACGCCTTCGCGAAGGGCGACATCGTGGACACACTGGGAAGGACCCTCGGCGCGCACGAAGGCGTGGGGTCCTTCACGGTGGGGCAGCGGAAGGGGCTCGGCGTCGCGGCGACGGAGCCCCTCTACGTCCTGCGCATCGACACCGCGGCCCGGCGCGTCGTCGTCGGCCCGCGCGCGGAGCTGGGCGTGGAGGAGTGCCCGCTCGACGCGGTCACCTGGGCCTCGGGAACGCCGCCGGACGCACCCGTCGCCGTGCACGTGTGCGTCCGGTACCGGTCGGCACCTGTTCCCGCCACCGTCGTGCCCACGGGGGGAACGACGGCGCGCGTTCGTTTCGCGCGGAAGGCGTGGCCTCTGACCCCGGGACAGGCGGCCGTCTTCTACGAAGGCGACGCCGTCCTCGGCGGAGGGACGATCAGATCTTGTTCTTGAGCTCCTGGCCGGGCTTGAACCCGACGGTCTTGCTCGCCGGGATCTTCATCCGCTCCTTGGTCTGCGGGTTGATGCCCTCGCGCTCCTTGCGCATCTTCGACTGGAACGTGCCGAAGCCCTGGATCTGGACCTTCTTGTCCCGCGCGAGGCCCTCCGCGATCTGCCCGAAAACCGACTCCACGGCCCTTTGCGCGTCGACCCGGGTCATGTTGAGATCGCGCGCCACCGCCTCCACCAGCTCGGTCTTCGTCACACGAGGCCTCCTTCCTTGGTCAGAATGGAAGGCGGGAGGGTAGCAGACGGGTGGAAACGCCGTCAATGAACGGGTTTTCGGCCCTAGGCGCCCATCGGAAGCGCAGATGATCCCTTGGAGGACGGTCGCCTTGCCGGGTGCCTTCGCCCTGCTCCTCGCTCTTGCCGGAGCCGTTGGCTTCGGCCTGGAATCGGGGGGGGCCCGGGGGACCCGGATCGTGGTCGACCTCTCCCCGACCGCCGAGCCGCCGGATCCCCTCCCCGGGGGGGCGATCCTCTGCAGGGACGGCCGGCTGGGTGCGGCGCTGCGCGACGCCCTTGCCGCCGGGGCGACGAGGATCCGGCTCTACACGGACGGCTGCCGGTCGCAGCCCCCGGAGCCCCCTGGCGTCCCCGTGGACGTGGTCCTCCTGCCGCGAAGCGACGACGTGGCGGTCCTCGACGTCCGCACGCCGGCGAGGATCCCGGTCGGCACGGACTTCTCG
>JAKLKT010000569.1 GCA_023150495.1 Planctomycetota bacterium | reverse complement strand
CCTCTCCCGCCGCGACGCGTCCGAGGAGGCGCTCGAAGCCCGACCGCGCCTGGTCGGCCGTGCAGTCGCCGCGGGTGGCGCGGATCCCCGCCATCGCGGGGACGTCGGCCGGCAGCGCGTCCCGGATGCGGAGGTCCGCGGGCGGGGGCCCGGAGCGCCGAAGGGGCTCGTACTCCGCGAACCGCGCCATGGCGCGCCATGTTACGTCGCCCCCGGCGCGCCGCGGAGTGGTAACCTCGGTTGCATGCGGGCGGCCCTCCTGTTGCTTCTCGCGGTTGCGGTGGCCCGCGCGGGTGACACCGGGGCGATCGAGGGCCGCGTGCTCGACCCCGACGGCAAGGGCGTCGAGGGCGCGACCGTCACCGCGCACTGCGTGAGCACCGAGGAGCCGCTCGACGAGGTGTCCGCGAAGACGGACAAGCTCGGCGCGTTCCGGTTCGAGGGCCTCGCGGCGGGCAAGTACATCCTTTCGCTGCCGCCGAAGCGGGAGGAGGAGAAGAAGGGCACGATGGAAGAGGAGATCGCGAAGGCGATCTTGGGCGACGCATTCAAGAAGCTCGGCCACACGCTGCTCGTGAAGAGCGCGCCGGGCCATCCGCATCTGGTCGAGGTGGAGGCGGGCAAGACCGCGGCGCACGACATCCGCATTCCCCGCGAGATCCCCGTGACCCTCGTCTTCACGCGCGGCGGCAAGCCGTACCGGGGGGCGGAGGTCTCGCTGTCGCGGCTCGATCTCCGCGGCGATTCGTCGTGGAGCGTCTCGGTCGGCGGCCGCAAGCCCCCGCGGACCGACGGCGAGGGCCGGGTCTCGTTCGAGGCCGTCCCGGAAGGACGCTACGCGGTGCATGCCGAAGTCGGGGACTGGAGCGTCGGCTGCGGCACCGTTGCCGTCGAAGGGACCGAGGCCCTCACCCTCCCCGTCGCGGTCGGCGACCGGGAGATCCGGATCCGCGTCCTCGACTCGCGCGGCAGTCCCGTGAAGAAGGCGGAGCCCGGCGCCGCAGGTCCGGAGGACTGGGTGGGCGTCCAGCGGAAGGCGTTCACGGAGGACATGGAGAGCCAGGACGGGGTCTACCGTATTCCGTACATCTGTGAGGGACGGTACGAGGCGTACCTCAACACCGGCACCGTCCATGCATGCTCGGACCCGATCGAGATCGTGGCGAACGCCGCGGACCCGGAGGTGGTCCTCACGCTCCCGCCGACGGGCCGGATCGTCGTGCGCGTCGTCGACGCGTCCGGGAAGCCCTTGAAGAGCTACGTGACGCTCCAGCACCCCTCCGGCACGCCGAGCTGGGGGGAGGAGACGGACCGGAGAGGCGTGATCGCGTTCGACTACGTGGGGACGGGCGCATGGCGCCTCGGCCTCCGCGACGAGGGCAACCGCGACTTCGCGGTCGTCCGCGACATCGAGGTCGAGGAGGCGAAGGAGACGGCGGTCGAGCTCAAGGCGAAGTAGCCTCCCTCCTCCCCCCGGCCCCCTCCTCCCTTAGACTCGTGGCGTGCGCATCCTCCTTGTCGCGCTCCTCGCCGTCGCCGCCGCGCACGCCGAGGACCTCCCGGAGCCCGTGCGCACGAAGCTCGCGCGCGACGGGATCGCTGTCGGGACGAAGCCTCTGCGGCAGGTGTTCGAGGCGTACGTCGACGCCGAGACGCCCGTCTTCATCACGTCGGACTCGATCCTCAACGGGTTCCACGTGCTCCTCGAGGAGTCGGTCCTCCGCCTCGAGTCGGCGCGGGCCAGCAATCTCGGCGACGCGCTCGCGTTCCTCTACGCCGGCGCGGACGGGCTCGAGGACATGGAGATCGCGCCCGCACTGCGCGAGGCGGCGACGCGGTGGCTCAGGATCTTCCTCGGCACCGCGCTCCTCCTCCTCGGCCGCGAGGCGCCCGGCGCGCCGCCCGAGGCCGCGGAGGAGGCGAGGCGGATCGAGAAGGCCGAGGGGGTGTCGAAGCCCGCATGGCTCGGCCCGCCCGACGACGGCTTCGTCGCGATCGACTACGCGCGGTACAAGCCGCAGGGCTTCTACGCCCGGAAGCCGGAGCTCGCGCGGTACTTCCGCGCGCTCGGCTGGCTCCAGGCTGTGCCGTTCCGCGTGGACCGCGACGAGGAGTTCGTCGCGATCCTCCTGCTCCACGACCGCCTGGGCGGGCTCGGGGACGTCGACCACGACCGCGTCGAGCGGGCGAGGTCCGCGCTCACGGGCTACCAGCGCCTGCTCGGCTCGTCGGACGACCTCACGCTGCTCGACGCGCTCGGCATGTGGACGGACGACCTCGAGGAGATGCGCGCGCACTACCGGCGCGCGGCCGTGGATCCCGAGGTGCAGGACCAGGTCGCGACGACCCGCGAGGCGAGCGTGCGCGTGGTCGGCGCCGCGCGGACGCCCGACGCGCTCCTCTTCCAGCGGACCGCCGAGGTGCGCCGGCCGCCGGACGGCCTCGAGGTGTGCGCGGCGCTCGGCTC
>JAKLKT010000568.1 GCA_023150495.1 Planctomycetota bacterium | reverse complement strand
GGCGCGCTCGAGACCGAGGTCGCGATCGCGTTCGACCTGCCGGACGACCCGGCGATGGCGAACCGCCTCGGCGAGACGCCGGTCCGCTGCCGGGAGCTGCCCGCAGAGCCCGGAGTCGACCTCAGCACGACGTTCGTGCTGCCGGTCTACGCGCCGGTCGCGGCCGCCGTGCCGGCCTGATCGGGGGGGGCGGGGGGGACCGAGAACGCGACCGCGGCGAGCGGCGGCAGCGTGAGCACGAGCGAGCGCGGCTGGCCGTGCGCCGGCTCGTCGCTCGCGTCGAGGCCGCCCTTGTTGCCGACACCGGAGCCGCCGTAGCACAGGGCGTCCGTGTTGAGGATCTCCTCGTGGCGTCCGGGGCGCGGCGTGCCGACCCGGTAGCCGGAGCGGACCACGGGCGTGAAGTTGAACGCCCAGAGCACGCCCTCCGCCCTGTCGCGGCTCCAGCGGAGGAAGCTGATCACGCTCTGGTCCACGTCGCTGAAGTCGATCCACTCGAAGCCGCGCCAGTCCTGGTCCATCTCGTGCATCGCCTTCCGCCCGCGCACGAGCCGGTTCAGGTCGCCGACGAGGAGCGAGATGCCCCTGTGCTTGCCGTCCCCGAGCACCGCCCACTCGAGCTCCGCGTCGTGGTTCCACTCCTTCCACTGGCCGATCTCGCCGCCCATGAAGAGGAGCGACTTCCCGGGGTGCGCCGCCTGCCACGCGTGGAGCAGCCGCAGGTTCGCGTGCTTCTGCCACCCGTCCCCGGGCATCTTGTCGAGGAGGCTCCGCTTCAGGTGGACGACCTCGTCGTGCGACAGCGGGAGCAGGTACTTCTCGTGGAAGGCGTAGTAGAGCGCGAACGTGAGCCTGTTGTGGTGGTATTTCCGGTAGTAGGGGTCCTTCTCGAGGAAGGCGAGGCTGTCGTGCATCCAGCCCATGTTCCACTTGAGGTCGAAGCCGAGGCCGCCGGTCTTCGTCGAGGAGGTGACGCCCGGGAACGCCGTGCTCTCCTCCGCGACGATGATCGCGCCCGGCGCCTCCTCGTGGACGAGGTCCGTGAGCTCGCGCAGGAACGCGATCGCGTCGAGGTCGTCGCGGCCGCCCTGCTCGTTCGGGATCCACTCGCCCTCCTTTCTCGAGTAGTCGCGGTAGAGCATCGACGCGACCGCGTCCACGCGGAGCCCGTCGAAGTGGAACTCCTCGAGCCAGAAGAGCGCGCTCGAGCAGAGGAAGTTCCTCACCTCCGGCCGGCCGTAGTTGAAGATCAGCGTGTCCCAGTCCTTGTGGAGGCCGAGGCGCGGGTCCTCGTGCTCGAAGAGGCGCGTGCCGTCGAACGCCGCGAGGCCGTGCTCGTCCTTCGGGAAGTGCGCGGGCACCCAGTCGACGAGCACGCCGATCCCCGCCTCGTGGAACGCGTCGACGAGCGCCATGAGGTCCTGCGGCGTGCCCCAGCGGCTCGTCGCCGCGTAGTAGCCGCACACCTGGTAGCCCCATGACGCGTCGTAGGGGTGCTCCATCACGGGCATCATCTCGATGTGCGTGAATCCCAGGTCCTTCACGTACGCGACGAGCTCGCTCGCGAGGTCGCGATAGGACCGCCCCTTCCGCCACGAACCGAGGTGCGCCTCGTAGATCCGCATGGGCGCGTCCGCGGCCTGCGCCTTCCCCCTTTCCCGGACCCATTCCCCGTCCCGCCACGCGTGGCCCCCGAGCGGCCAGACGACGGACGCCGTCTTCGGCCGATGCTCCATGCGGAACCCGAACGGGTCGGACTTCTCCCTCTTCTTCCCCTCGTAGTCGACGAGCTCGAACTTGTAGTGGTCGCCGGGCTTCGCGTGGCGCGCGACGCCTTCCCAGACGCCGGTCGTCCCGCGCGGGTCGAGCCGCTGCGGGTTCCAGCCGTTGAAGTCGCCGGTGACGCTCACGCGCCGCGCGTTCGGCGCCCAGAGCGCGAAGCGGACGCCGCCCTCGACGACGTGCGCGCCGAGCGTCTTCCACGCGCGCTTCAGCCTGCCGTGGTTGAAGAGGTAGAGGTCGTCCTCCGGGATCACGCGCGCATTATGCTCCTTTCGGATCAAGAGGCGTGCGAATCCCGCGCCTCGCGGGGTGGGGGGGGTGCGGGGGGGTGGGGCACCCGTCGTGGCGCGGCGGCGTCTACCGCTCGGCGACGATGTGCCCCATGGCGGCCCCCGCGCTCACGAGGAAGCAGAGGCTCGTGAAGTGGCCCTGCACGGCCGGCGCGGCGCGGATGTCGCCCGAGGCGAAGACCGCGGAGGGGTCGAGGCCCGACGCGCGCAGGAAGAACGCGAGCATGTACGCCCCCGAGAAGAGGAGGATCCCCTTCAGGAGCCCGCCGCCCGTGCGCGCAAGCACGTAGCCCGCGACGGCGCCGAAGAGGGTCTCGAGCAGGAACGAGTGCCAGAAGAGCGCACGGCGCGTCGCGCCCGCGGTGACGGCGACGGCGGCGAATCCCGCCGCGGCG
>JAKLKT010000567.1 GCA_023150495.1 Planctomycetota bacterium | reverse complement strand
ACGGGAGCCGAGCTCGCCGGCGTCGAGATCGTGCAGCACGTTGGCGGCTTCTGTCTCTCCGAACTGCACCCGGGGCCGGGCTACGTGCAGCTCGTCGCCGACGACGCCGCGTCGCCGGTCACCCTGCCGGAGCGGCCGGGCGAGCAGGTCTACTGGGTCCGGGGGCCCGAACACGCATGGATGCGCGTGGAGGTGGAGCAGAGCTTCGGCGGCGAGCGCATCGTGCGCCTGCCCCGCGCCGGCAGCCTTGACGTGCGGCTCTCGAACTTCGATCCCGATTCGGGCGCGGAGGTGCGACTCTACGACCCCACCGGCAGTCATCTGCTGAGCTGGCCCTCGGACGAACGCCCGCGGATCGAGTCGCTCGCCGCGGGGACCTACCGCGTACGAGTCGAGATCGGGAGGTGGCATCGCGATCCCCGCTGCCTCGGCGAGGCGCTCGTGGAGGTCGAGGCGGGCGCCGTGAAGGAGGTGGCCATCGACGTAGCCCGGGTGCCGGGCGCGGAGCGGCTCGTCCCGCTCGCGGGTTCCCTCCACGTCGATCCGGCATGGGGCGACGACGTCGGGTGGATCCATCTCTCGGTGGACGGCGAGGACGTGCCGCCGGGGACGGACGACCCGGACGTGACTCTCTCGAAGGACGGCCGCTGGAGCGTCGGCCGGGTGCCGCCGGGCCGCTACTCCGTCAACGTCCGCCCGTGGACCTGGTGCCAGATGGTCGACGTCGGGCCCTCGGGAAACCCGGACGTGAAGATCGTCGTGCCGCCGCCGTGCGACGTGGAGGTGCGCGTGCTCCTCTCGGACCGCGACGAGGCCGCCCCGGTCCACACGTTGTGGTGGGGCATGCGGCAGGGCTCCTGTCTCGAGGACGCGGCCAGCGAGGCGCCGGGCAGGTTCCGCTTCCGGGCGCCGCTCGGCGAGATCGAGTTCGACGGCGACGACGACTTCACGATCGAGGCCCGTGTGGTCGAGCTCAAGCCGGGGCTCAACCGGGTCACGCTGCGGGCGCGGCGGCTCTACGGCTTCACGATCGAGCTCGAGGACGCCGCGACGGGGACGAAGGTGCCCATGCACGACGGCTTCTGCGCGCGGATCACGGTGGCGGGCGTCGACGACCCCGAGTGCCGGGGCGACGGCACGTACTCCGGCAGCGGTTCGTGTGGCACGGTCGGCGTCACGAAGCCCGGGCGCTACCGCGTCATGTTCCTCGGGGAGATCGAGGGATTCCGGTCGATCGACGACCACGAGGTCGAGGTGCCCCCGGAAGGCACCGCGCGCCTGATCGTCCGCGTCCGGCGCAAGTAGGCCCGCCCCCCGGACCCCCCTGAATCCGCCAAAGGAAAGGGCCGCTCCCTCAGGAAGCGGCCCCGTTGGAGCGGGCGATGAGGCTCGAACTCACGACCCTCACGTTGGCAACGTGATGCTCTACCACTGAGCTACGCCCGCGTCGGGAAGGAGGATACCACGGCCCCGCGGGGCGCGCTACTTGCCCCCGCGGAGGGCGCTCACCTCGGCCCGCATCTGGGGGCTCGGGTCCAAGTCCAGCGCGAAGTCGAAGTAGCGGTCGGCCGGGCCCTCCCCGATGAGGAGGCAGTAGGCCCCGAGCCAGAGGGTCTCGGTGCCGCTGACCGGGTTCCGGAGCGCCTCGAGGAAGGAGACCCGGATGAGCGCCGGGATCTCCGTCCACGGCTTCGTCCTCGTCTCGCCCGTCTCGTCGTCGCGGAGATCGACCCCCTTCGCGCTCGCCGCCATGACCGTGAACTCGCGGTCCGACAAGGGGTCGTACGCGGTCCACTTCGACTTCTCGCCCGAGATCGAGGCGGCGCGCGCCTGCACGATGCCGAGCAGGCTTTCCACGTAGCGCATCTTCGAGAGCGACTCCTCGATCGCCGCGCGCTCGGGCGTGCCCTCGCGGGTGCGGTCGAGGAGCGCCTGCGCGTCCGCCTTCACCTTCTCGACGTCGAAGTCGCCGAGGCGGCGCCAGAACTCCGCCTTGCGCTCCTCGAACTCCTTGCCCGCCTCCTCGCTCTGGCGCGCGGTGATGAACTTCCTCTCGGGCCTCTTGATGCCCTTCTCCACCTGCAGCCGGTCGCGGACGAGGTCCGCGGCGCCCTTCGCCTGCGCGGCGTAGGGCGAGTCCGCGGGCGCCTTCACGAGCACGCGCTGGTAGAGCGAGAGCGCCTCCTGGAAGTTGCCCGTGGACTCCTCGCGGCGGGCATCTTCGAGGAGACCCTTCAGTTCCCGCTCGAGCTGCTTGTCCGCCGGGAGCTTGACGGCCGGCTTGGCCTCGACGGGAGGGGGCGCGGGGGAGGGGGTGACGGGCTGCGTCGTCGTCGCCGTCTCGTCGGGCTTCGGGCCGCCGCCCCCCGAGAAGAGGAGCACGGCGAGGATGATCGCGACGACGGCGCCGACCGCGATCAGCGCGACGGGCGGCTTCTGCGCGCGCGGGCGCTCGGCGCCTCCGCGGCGGGCGCGCACGTGCGCG
>JAKLKT010000566.1 GCA_023150495.1 Planctomycetota bacterium | reverse complement strand
ATCGTCGCGGGGTCGCTGCGCATGTCGGGCGCCGCCCGGCTGGCGGGGTGGGGGGGCCTGCGGGGGGGAGGGGGGCTCGTCACCGTCGCGACCCCCGAGAGCGTCCACGCGATCGTCGCCGCCGACCTGCCGTGCGCGCTCACGCTGCCGCTGCCCGCGCGGCGCGGCGCGTTCGCGAGTTCCGGCGCCTCGCGCGCGCGGGAGCTGGCGAAGACGTCGGACGCCGTCGCGCTCGGCCCCGGTATCACGACCGACGCGAAGGCGTTCGTCGCGCGATTCCTGAAAGGGCTCGGGACGCCCGTCGTCATCGACGCGGACGCGCTGAACATCCTCGCGGCGGAGCCGGACCTCAAGGACTCCTTCGAGGCGCCGCGCGTGCTCACGCCGCATCCGGGAGAGGCAAGGAGGCTCCTCGGCGGCTCGATGCCGTCGGACCGCGTCGCAGCGGCGGCGGCGCTCGCCGAGCGGTTCCGCGCCGTCGTCGTGCTCAAGGGCATGGGTACGGTCGTGTGCGACGGCGAGAGCGTCTACGTCGAGCGCGCGGGCAACCCCGGCATGGCGACGGGCGGCACCGGCGACGTCCTCACGGGGCTCCTCGCGGCACGGCTCGCGATGGGCACCGCGCCCTTCGATGCCGCGGTGCAGGCGGTCCACGCCCACGCGCGCGCGGGCGACCTCGCCGCGGCGGGCGTGGGAGAGCAGAGCATGATCGCGACCGACCTCGTCGCGAACCTGCCGGCTGCGCTCGAGGAGCTGCGCGAGGAGTCGTCCCCGCGGATGAAGCCGGGCGGCAGCCGCCGGCGGGAGTGAGGCCCGTGCCGGCCCATGCCGGGTTCGTGGCGCGGCTCCGGCGCAGGTGGGAGATCTGGTGGGGGCACCCGTTCCGGTGGGGGAGCTGGCGCAGCTACGGGGACGCCGTCCACCGCCTGCGCGAGCGCTACACGCTCCGGCGCGCGGAGGATCCCGACGCCGCCTGGCGCTGCTGCGCGCACTGGCAACGCTCGCTCGTGAGCAAGTGGAACGGCCGCGAGTTCGCGCGGAAGCACGGCGCGCGCGTGCCGGACCTCTACTGGATCGGCCGGCGGCCCTCGAGGATCCCCTTCGACGCGCTTCCCGCGCGGTTCGTGATCCGTCCCGTCGGGGGGTCGTTCCGGATGGGCATCCACGTTGTCGTCGACGGGAGGGAGCTGCTCCGTCGCGACAAGGCGTCGACGACCGACCTGCGCGCGCGGCTGCGTCGCGGCAGCGGCCGCCTCCCGCTGACGCCGCTCATCGTCGAGCAGTTCGTCGCGAGGGGCGAGGGCGACGACCGGCTGCCCCTCGAGTACAAGTTCCACACATTCGCGGGCGCGGTCGCGGCGATCCAGGCGGTCGAGCGCACGGACACGGACACGGCTTGCATGCGCTACTACACGCCCCGCTGGGAGCCGTTCGAGGACGTGATGGATACCGCGAGGCCGCCCTCGGACCTGCGGGATCCGCCCGGCTGCCTGCCGGAGATGCTCGATCTCGCGAGGCGCCTCGGGAAGGAGATCGGCACCTACATGAGGATCGACTTCTTCGCCACGGACCGCGGGTGCGTGTTCAACGAGTTCGCCTCGACGCCTTCGATCCGGGAGCCCAAGTTCACCCCCTTCTGCGACGACCTCTTCGGGACGTTCTGGAGGGAGAAGTGCCCGGACGCGTCGTGACGGGATCGTGCCGCGCCGTTACGTTCCGGTCCGGGCCGTCGCGGCTCCGTCCGCCTGCGGCCGCGCGGGCGGTCCGGCACGGGACGTGCGAGAATCGCGGCAAGCGAACCGGGTCCCGCCGGGCGCCGTTGCCGTATGGGCGTGCTTCTCCCGCTCCTCCTCCTCGTCGCCTACGAGCTGCCTGACCTCGAAGGGATCCCCGCCCCCGAAGCCCCCCGCGCATCGAGGATCGAGAAGGCCCTCGCCACCATCCGGACGGGTGCCGGAGCCGAGGTGGATGCCGCCGTCCGCGACCTTGCGCTCTGCGGCGAGACCGCGCTGCCGGCGATCGTCCGGCGCCTCGGCGAGGCCCCGGCCGGCGAGCGGCTCCTCCTGCTCGCGGCGGCGAGCCCGATCAAGCGCGCGGCGCCGCTCCTCGCGCAGGCGCGGGAGGATCCCCACCCGGCCGTCCGCGCGTGGGCGACCGGCGCGCCGCGCGAGAAGGACCCCCCGCTGCGCGAGCTCGCGGAGGCCTATCTCGACCTTCTCGCCGTCGCCGAGCAGCGGCTCTACGGCCGGGCCGAGGAGGACCTGAAGGCGCTCGACAACCCGCCCCGCCGACGCGAGGACTCGCTCGAGGTGCGCCGCCGCCGGTTCCGGGAGGACAAGGAGCTCGCGGCGATCCTCCGCGCCGAGCGCGACCGGGCGGCGATGCGGTTCGCGCGCGCGGGCGCGATCGCCATGGAGCGCGGCGAGATGAGGCCCGACCTCGGGGACGCGGTCTTCGTCCTCTACACCGGCCTCCTCCGCGAGGAG
>JAKLKT010000565.1 GCA_023150495.1 Planctomycetota bacterium | reverse complement strand
GGGGGCGCCGCGTGGAAGGAGAGCACGACCTTGCCCACCTGGAGGAAGTCGCCGGGATCGAGCGTGCACGGGAGGTCGGGCGCGAGCCGCGCGCCGTTGATCCGCGTGCCCGCCGTCGTGCGCAGGTCGGTCACCTTGACCGTCGCCCCCTCGACCTGCACGAGCGCGTGGCGCCGCGACACCGTGGGGTCGTCGAGCACGAGATCCGAGCCCGCGTCGCGGCCGATCACGACGAGCGCCCGGTCGAGCTCGCGGACGTTCCTGCCCGCGGGCGAGTCCCACACGAGGAAGGGCACGGGGCCAATATAGCGCCGCGGCACCGCCTTCCGGCCCGCGCCGGCGCCCGGCTACAATCGCCGCCGACGGGAGGGCGCGATGGACGGAGAGAAACGCGCGACACAGGACGCCGGGGAGACCGGCGGGAGGCTCGACCGGCGGGAGCGGTTCATCCTGCGCGGCGCCGACGACCTGCCGGAACCGGTCCCGGTCGAGCCGGAGCCCGTATTCGACATCGAGACCGTGCTGCGCCGCCTGTCGCCGCGCCGCCGCCGCTCGCGCCGGCCCGCGGGCCTGTAGCGCCAAGGGCCTGCCTGGAACGCCGGCCGCAACGACCGCGCCGGCCGAATCCGGGACGGAGGGCAGCTAGCGCTTGCTGAACTGGAAGCGCCTGCGGGCGCCGCGCTGGCCGTACTTCTTGCGCTCCTTCATCCGCGCGTCGCGGGTGAGGAAGCCGTGCTCTCGCAGCGCGGGCTCGAGCGTCGAATCGGCCTTGAGGAGTGCGCGCGCGACGCCGAGGCGCACCGCGCCGGCCTGGCCGACCGGCCCGCCGCCGCGCACGTTCGCGAAGACGTCGAAGCGGTCCGCGGCCCCGGTCGCCTTGAGCGGGCCCTTCGCGACGACGCGCACCGCGTCGGTCTGGAAGAACTCCTCGAAGGCCCTGCCGTTGACCTTGAACTCGCCGGATCCGGGCTTGACGCGGACACGCGCGACCGACGTCTTCCGCCGGCCCGTGCCCCAGATGTACTGAACGGTCATCGGGCGCTCCTCGCGAAGGTCACCGGCTCGGGGTTCTGCGCGCCGTGCGGATGCTCCGGCCCCGCGTAGATCTTCAGCGCGGCGAGCATGCGCCGGCCGAGCCTCGACTTCGGCAGCATCCTCCGCACCGCGCGCCGCAGGATCTCATCGGGGCTCCGCTCGCGCATCTCCGAGAGGGTGCGGTGCTTGTGGCCGCCGTGATATCCCGAGTACCAGTCGTAGACCTTGTCCTGGTCCTTGTTCCCCGTAGCCCGGATCTTCTCCGCGTTGACGACGACGACGAAGCTGCCGGTCCACACGTGCGGCGTGTAGGTGGGACGGTCCTTGCCCTGGAGGATCCGGGCGATCCGCGTGGCGGCGCGCCCGAGCACCTCCTGCGAGGCATCGACGAGGTACCAGCGGTTCGCGATCTCGCCGGGCTTGGGGATGGGCGTGGTCCTCATGGGAAGCACAAGAACGTAAGGGCGCCCGGGGCGGGTGTCAATCTTGGACGACGGCCCCTACCGCGAGGAGGAGCGGCGCCTCGAGGGCTGCCTCCGGCGGGGAGACGGGCGTGGCGCCCGCGCGGACGCCGCCCCGCCGGGGCCGTTCGCGCTCCCAGAGGTCCCCGGGCGGCTCCCCGGAGGGAAGCGAGGGGGTTCCGGGGGCCCTCCGGACCTCCTCCACGAGGAAGATCCGGGTGATCCCCTCCCCCACGGCCGCCTCCTCCCCGGGGCCCCTCCACCACGGAGTCCGATTGCTCCCGAAGAGCACGGGGGCCGCCTCCGGCGCTCGCGGCGCCGAGGCTTCTGGCCCCGCCTCCCGGTAGACGAGGTAGGTCCGGACGCGCTCCACGCCGTCCTTCCGCCACGAGACCTCGATCCGCCCCCGCGCGACGGGCGTGTAGTCGGCGCGTGTCCGGAGGAGCCCCGCGACGGCGCCGAGGAGCGCCACCGCGAGGATGCCGAGCGCGAGCGTCGCCATCCGCATCCGGCCGCGCATCGCGAGAAGGATCTGGAGCGCCATCGCGACCGCCGCGCCCAGGACGATCCAGCGAGCCGCACGCAGCGGGGGCGATCGTCCCGCGGTCTCCCGCAGGAGCGCGTAGACGTCGGGGCGGACGTTCCCGGGCGCGGGGATCCGCGGCAGCGGGAGGTCGTCGATCCGCTCCGCGGCCGCGCCGAGCCCCGTGCCTTCCGGGAAGAGGCGGCGCGCGCCCTCCGCGGCGAGCGATCCGCCCGCGAGCACCCACTGCGCGACCGTTCCGAACCACGGCTCGTCGCCGCGCACCGGGCCGGTGACGAGCAGCCGGTCGAAGAGGTCGAGCGCGCGCCACGAACCGGCGGCGAGCGCCACGGGGCGGATCTCGACGGCGTCCGCGAGCCCCGGCGGTACGTCGCCGATCACGCCGGTCAGCGGACGCGGGGGCTCGGCGAGCCGCAGGACCTCGTCGCCGTCCACGCGCACGATGCACGGCA
>JAKLKT010000564.1 GCA_023150495.1 Planctomycetota bacterium | reverse complement strand
GGCCGTCGATCTCGTCGGCCAGTGGATCGACGCGGGGCCGGACTGATCCCCTCCCCCCCGCCCCCTCCCCTTCTGCACGTGTCTCGGCCTGATCTTCGCGAGGAGGCCGCGGGCGGCAGGTGGGGTAGGCTTTCGACGGAGGTCTTGGATGCGCCGTTTCGTGCCGCTGCTCGTTGCCCTCGTGTTCTCATGCGGGGGGGGCTCCGGGGGACCGTGGGCCGCGCTCTACGCCGTCGTGAACGCGTTCCCGGCCCTCTCGTTCTCGAATCCGCTCTTCCTCACCTACGCGCCGGGCGACGCGACGCGGCTCTTCGTCGTGGAGCAGCGAGGGACGATCCAGGTCTTCCAGAACGACTCCGCGACGGCGACGACGGGCGTCTTCCTCGACATCCAGGGGAGGGTCGAGGCGGGCGGCGAGAAGGGGCTTTTGGGCCTCGCATTCGACCCGGCCTACGCGACGAACGGCTACTTCTACGTCTACTACTCGGCGCCGGGCGGCGCGGCCGACCACCGGTCGATCGTCGCGCGCTACCAGGTGACGGCCGATCCGGACGTCGCGGACCCCTCGAGCGAGACGATCCTGCTCGAGTTCGACCAGCCCTACGGGAACCACAACGGCGGGTGCCTCGGCTTCGGGCCGGACGGGAACCTCTACATCGCGTCGGGGGACGGCGGCAGCGGCGGCGACCCGCAGAACAACGGCCAGTCGCTCACGACGGTGCTCGGGAAGATCCTCCGGATCACGAACACGGGAGGGGTCCCCGCGGACAACCCGTTCGTGGGCGCGGGCGGCGGCGTGCGCGAGGAGATCTGGGCGTACGGGCTCAGGAACCCGTGGCGGTTCAGCTTCGACCGGCTGACCGGCGACCTCTGGTGCGGCGACGTCGGCCAGAACGAGATCGAGGAGATCGACATCATCGTGGGCGGCGGCAACTACGGCTGGCGCCTCTTCGAGGGGAACAACGCGTACAACAACCCGGGCGGCGTGGACATCGCGACGACGGCGCGGCCGGTGGTCACCTACACGCACGGCGTCGGGGCGTCGGTGACGGGCGGGTACGTGTACCGGGGCGCGGCGCTGCCGGGCCTCGTGGGCTCGTACGTCTACGGCGACTTCGGCTCCGGGCGGCTCTGGGCGCTCGTGTGGAACGGCGCGAGCGTGGTGTCGAACGTGGAGATCGCGGGCGTGCCGGCGCCGGCGTCGTTCGGCGAGGACTTCGCGGGCGAGCTCTACATCTGCTCCTTCGACGGGAGCATCTACCGGCTCGCGGAGCTGCCGTAGGGGCCCGCCTCCCCCCGGAGCCCCCCTCCTTCGGCGACGGGTCGACCGCGGCGCTAACATGTGCGCCGCATGGCCGAGATCGCACGGGACCGGGCGGACGACCCGCGACTCAAGCAGCTCTCGTTCTTCCTCCCGAACCGTCTCGGGGCGCTCTTCCGCGCGACGCAGCATCTCGAGAAGCAGCACGTCCGCATCTGCGGGCTGTCGCTGCTCGACGCGACGGACCACGTGGTGGTGCGGATGATCGTGAACCGCCCGGCGGTCGCGAAGGCGCAGCTCGAGGAGGCGGGCTACCCGGTCTACGAGGCCGACCTGCTGGGCGTGGCGCTGCCGTCGGCGGAGGAGTTCGGGATCCGCAAGGTGCTCTCGGGCCTCCTCGGCGCGGAGATCAACATCGCGTACGCGTATGCGCTGATCGTGCAGGTGGATGGCCACCCGGTGCTCGCGCTCAAGGTGGACGACATGGGGATGGCCGCGCGCGTGGTCCGGTCGGCGAAGCTCGACCTCGTGGACCAGGACCAGCTCGGCTGGGAGGAGCGTGGGTGACTCGCCGCAGGGCTCGCGGTCCCGCCGGGGAGGGATGTTAGCGGATCGGAGCCTGGCACCGTACCGCTAGTGTCGCCTACTTGTTGGGCTGCGGGGTGATCCGCAGGTAGGGCTTCAGCGTCTTGAACCCGCGCGGGAACTTCCTCCGCGCCTCGTCGTCGGAGAGCGCCGGCGCCACGATCACGTCCGAGCCCTGCTTCCAGTTCGCGGGCGTCGCCACGCTGTACGCCGACGTCAGCTGGAGCGAGTCGATCACCCGCAGCAGCTCGTCGAAGTTCCTGCCGCAGCTCGCCGGGTAGGTGATCGTGAGCCGCACCTTGTTCGCGCCGTCCACCACGAACACCGAGCGCACCGTCATCGTGTCGCTCGCGTTCGGGTGGATCATGTCGTAGAGCTTGCTGACCTTCTGGTCGGCGTCCGCGATCATCGGGAAGTTGGGCGCCTTGCCCTGCGTCTCCGCGATGTCTTTCGACCACTCGTGGTGCGCGCCGAGCGGATCGACCGAGAGCCCGATGACCTTGCAGTTGCGCTTCTCGAACTCCTGCTTGATCTTCGCGACGTGGCCGAGCTCGGTCGTGCAGACCGGCGTGAAGTCCTTCGGATGGGAGAAGAGGACGGCCCACGACCCGCCCTTCCACTCGTGGAAGCGGATCGGGCCCTCCGTG
>JAKLKT010000563.1 GCA_023150495.1 Planctomycetota bacterium | reverse complement strand
ACCCGAGAAGCGGAGGATCGTTGCCTGGTCGACGAGCCGGTCGACGGTCGCAACGGCCTCGGCTTCGGAGGGGAAGAAGTTTTTCCACTTCTTGAAGCCGGAGTTCGCCGCGACGATGGTCGAGCCCTTCTGGTAGCGCTCGGAGACGAGGCGGAAGAGGTGCTTCGAGGCCTTACCGTCGAAGCCGATCACGCCGAACTCGTCCATGATGAGGACCTCGGGCTTGGCGTAGCGCCGCAGGGTGCGCTTGTAGCTCCCGTCGACGAGCGAGGAACCGAGGTCCTCGACCGCCGCCGCCGCAGTGGTGTAGAGGACGGAGTGGCCCCGCTTGATCGCGGCGTGGCCGATCGCGCGGCAGACGTGCGTCTTCCCCGTCCCCGAGGGACCGACCAGGATCAGCGGACGCCGCTCGAGGACGAACCGGCAGAGGAGGAGCTCGCGGACCACGCGAGCATCGAGGCCGGGCCGGGCCGAGAAGTCGAAGTGGTCGAGCCCGATCTCGGGTCCGAGTTGCGAGCGGCCACGGGTCCGCTCTTCGCGTCTGGCGTCGCGCGCGGCGCGCTCGGCGCGGAGGAGCCGGAGGACGAACTCGGTGAAGGAGCACTCCTCCTTCTCGGCCTCGCCGAGGACCGCGCGGTAGGTCGCCTTGAGCGCGGTCAGGTCGAGGCTGTCCGCGAGCGCGAGGATCTCCTCCTCGGGCGGCAGCGCGTTCGCGTCTCCGGGACGAGGTCTACGAGCCATGGCCGTCCTCCTTCGAGGGGGCGTCGCCGTCGAGCGCGTCGAACCGATCGAACGACCCCTCGTCCACGTCGGCGAGGAGCACCGCGCCGGCGCCACCGAGCGTCGCGACCGGCGGATCGCTCTCGTCCACGAGCGGGTGGTCTCGCTCGAGGACGCGCTGCACGGCGTAGGCGTCGAGGCGGCCCGCCTCCTGGACCCGGGTCGCGGCCTTGAGGAACGTCGCGTCGCCGTAACGCGATGCGAGCCTCGCGAGGACGCCCAGGTGAACGTGCGAGAGCGTCTTCATGCGACGCGTGATCCCGTCGAGGAGCGGCCCGAGCGTCGGGAACCGCTCGCGGAGCTGCTCGTCGAGACGCTGGCGCCGGCCACGATCCCGCGAGCGCCGGAGGGAGGCGTAATGCTCCGGGTCGAGCTGGAGCTTTCCCTTGTCGCGCGGGTCCACGTAGCCTCGCGCGAGCGCCACGCGCCCTTCGCGGTCGACGACCTCGAAGTGGTGCGCGAAGAGGCGGACCGTGACGACCGTGTTCGCGAGCTCCGCCGGGACGGTGTAGAGCGTCCCGCCGATCGAGAGCGTCGAGTCGGGAGCGACGGCTCGTGGTTCGTCCCGGTGGACGGCGAAGGGCGTCGCAGGGAGCCGCGCGAGGAGGTCGCGCTCGCGCTCGCGCCAGGCGACCTCGGGCACGAGGCCGGTCGTCCCGTGTGTGCGCTTGTTCGCGACGTTCTTGCACCACTCGCGGGCGCGGCGACGGAGGTCCTCCCACGAGTCGAACGTCGAGCCCTTGATGAAGTCCCGCTCGAAGTAGCCCACGAGGTTCTCGTCCTTGCCCTTGCGATCCGGATCCCTCGGGGCGCAGGGCCAGAACTCGAAGCTGTGGTGCTTCGCGAACTCCTCGGCGACGGGGTGGAGGAGCGGCTTGCGCTTCCCGTCGACGAACGTCCGGCCGAGGACGATCGAGGTGATGTTGTCGATCACCGCCTTCTCGGCCGCCCCGTCAAAGTCCTGGAGCGCGCCCGCGAGCGCCTCGAAGACGGTCGACTGCTTCTGGTCGCGGAACAGGTCCACGGACGCGAGACGCGACCACGCGAGCTCGCCCAGGAACGCATGCGCGACGGTCTCGACTCCGCCGATCAGGACGCGGTACGTCCCGAAGTCGAACTGCATCTCCTCGGCGATCTTCGTCTCGAAGCGAGCCTTCGCCTGCTTCCGGCGGGGCGGAACGGCAGACTTCGCGCGCAGCTCGCGGACGCGCTCGGCGAGGATCGTGCGGCCGCCCGTGTAGCCGCCCTCACGGATCTCGCGGAGGATCCGAGAGGTCGTGAGGCCGAGGCCGACCTTGCGCTCCACCTCGGTGAGGAACGGAGCGAGGAGCCCCTCGGCGGGGGCAGAGGTCGTCACGGCCGGAGGGGTTCCCTGCTCGCTCGCGCTCGGCCTCGCCGGAGTTTCGGTCTCGAGGATCCGGCGGACCTGGGTCCGCCCCACTCCCAGACGCCTTGCGATCTCGCGGCTCCCGAGGGGGACTGACGCCAGGCGACGGATCTCCTCCTCGTCGCGAGGAGTCAGGGGGCGCGAGCGTCCGCGCTTCACCTGGTGAGGCGATCGTGCCGGCCGACGCGCCCGATCCGGTGCGCTCTCGGCCGTCTTCGCCTGATCCGGCGCCACCGGCTGTTCCGGGGTTGGCGCAGGCATTGGCGCTGACTGTGCGGGATCCTTCGTCAACTCTGACGACGGCTCCGTCTGCGGTGGAGCGTTGGCCGCG
>JAKLKT010000562.1 GCA_023150495.1 Planctomycetota bacterium | reverse complement strand
CGGACGGCGGCGAGGATCCAGACCGCGGTCTCGAGGTCGAGGCCCGCTCGTGAGCGCGCGATGCGCCGCAGCGCACGGTCGGCCCGCTGCCACTCCGGCGCGCCGTATTCATGGTCGACCGGCTCGCAGACGCGGAGCCCGCGCATCTCGAAGAGCGCCTCCCGCATCCGACTCGAATAATCGACCGCGTGCATGTGGAGTAAATTACTCGATCTCGTGCCCGACGTCAATAATTAAATAGATAAATAACCAATAAATATGACGAAACTCGTTCGAAAGCATCGAGCCGCGCCACCCGCAGGCGGCTCCGCCGCGCGCATCGAGCTCATACTCGTGAGCGCGGGTCGCCGTGGAGCTCAACGCCGTGGTGCCCGACGACGCGCGCAGTGCACCCAACCCTGGAGGCGCCCGCAACTGCACCTGCCCGCAGCATCGCGCCCCGCGCCTCCCTCGTCGCGCCCCGCGCCTCCCACGTCGCGCCCCGCGCCTCTTGCGTCGCGCCCCGCGCCTCCCACGTCGCGCCCCGTCGCCTCCCGCACCGCGCCTCGTGCCTTCTCCTGCATCGCGCCCCGTGCCTCCAGCGTCAGCCTCCAGCTCCTCACCGCCTCACCGGCTCCGACGAGCACGGCGCGGAGACGGAGCGCCAGCTCGCGCCTCCGCGCGCCGGCGCGGCGCGACGCCGGACGCGAGCGATACCCCGCCGACGTCGGCAGAGCGCACATCGAAGCGCCCTGCTCCGGCGACTGCCCGGAGCAACCAGCGTTCTGACGCGGCGGAGATCACGGCGACGCGGCGGGCCTCGGCGGCTCGTTCGCCCCAGCGCCCGATCAGCGTGCGGTTCACCGCGTCCCCCCGCGGCGCGTCAGCGCTTGCGGCGGCGCAGGCGACCGAGCACGCGATCGAGCACGGCGGCGCTCTCGGGGACGCCGAGGGCCCGCGTCACGCCGAAGTACACGACGCCGTACGGCACGACGGCGAGCGCGAGCAGGGCGAGGGGGCTCGTCGTCGGGACGAAGTATCGGACGGCCCACGCGACGCCGGCACCGACGCCTGCGGCGGCCCAGAGCTTGATCGAATATCGGAGTTCGACTCCGGTGCTGCCGATGCGTCGATTCAATTTCCCGCGCAGGAGGAGATATTCGACCCAGCCTGCTGCGCCCGACGCGAGCGTGATGCCCGCGGCGCCGAGGCTGGCGTCGACGCCGAGCATCCCCGGGAGGCGCGTCGCGGTGACGTAGCCCAGCGAGCTCGCGATCAGGACGCGGACGATCGCGAAGTGGAGGGGAGTCTTGGTGTCCCTCAGCGCGTAATACGTGGAGCTGTACAGCCGCCCGCGCGTCGACGCGAGGACGCCCGGCGCGGAGCCGGCGAGGATCGTCCAGACGAAGACGGAGTCGTCGCGGGTGAACGCGCCGGTCTGCAGCAGCGCGCCGGCGAGCACGTCTCCGAGCGCGAGGAAGGCGACGGCGCTCGGGACGACGAAGAAGCTGATCCTCCGCAGCCCCGCGTCGAGGCGCGCACGAACTTTGGCTGCGACCTCGCTCTCGGTGCCGAGCTGCGCGGACATCTCGGGGAGCTCGGCGGCGGAGATCGACATCCCGAAGAGGCTGATCGGGAGCGTGTAGAGGACCTGTGCGTTCGTGATGCCGGTGATCGCGCCGCTCGGCAGCAGGCTCGCGATGATCTGATCGATGTAGGCGCTGATCTGCACGACGCCGCGGCCGATGAAGACCGGCACGAAGCTCTTCACGACCTGGCGGACGTTGTCGCTCGCGAGCTCGAGGCGCGGGCGGATGCCGCCCAAGAGCCGGAACACCGACGGCAGCTGTACGCCGAGCTGCAGCGCGCTGCCGGCGACGGCGCCCCACGCGGTCCACTCGGCGAGCGCGAGCCCCTCGGCGCTGCGTCCTTGGACGAGCAGCGCGGCGATGATCGCTGCGTTCCACAAGACCGGCGCCGAATAGGAGAGGAGGAACTTTCGGTGACTATTGAGGACGCCGAGGCACCACGCGGACATCACGAGGAGGCCCGCGCCCGGGAACAACACACGGACGAGGTGGATCGTGTGCTCGAGCTTCTCGCCCTCGAACCCGGGCACGGTGACGCCGAGGACCCACGCCGGAGCGAGCACACCCACGAGCACGAGCGTCGACGTCACGAGCGCGAGGAGGCCGGCGATCACGTTCGCGACGCGTGTCGCCTCGGCGGTGTTCCCCTCGGCGCGGAGCCGCGCGTACACGGGGATGAACGACGCCGAGAGCACACCTTCGCCGAAGAGGTTCTGGAGGAAGTTCGGAATTCTCAGCGCGGCATTGAAAGTATCCGCCGCGTCGGAGATCCCGAGATAGTGTGCGAGGAAGCGCTGCCGCACGAGGCCCGCGATCCGCGACAGGAAGATCCCGAGCGCGACGAACAGCGCGTGGGTGCCGCTCTTCGCGCCGGCCTGCGCCCCGCCCGCGCCGCGCTCCGCCGCACTCTTCGCGCCGGCCTGCGCCCCGCCC
>JAKLKT010000561.1 GCA_023150495.1 Planctomycetota bacterium | reverse complement strand
CGCCGAAGCTCGCCGGCCGCGGGGACCCGCCGCCTCACTGCCACGGATCCTCCTCCACGGCGGCGTCCTCGATGTCGACGCGCCGGAGCTTCACCGAGGGCTCCACGTCGCGGAGACTCCACCCTGCGCGGAACTTCCGCTGGCGCGCGGTGAGCCGAGGCAGATCGGGATGCATGGGCTCGCGGAGCAGCGGCGGCGCGCTGCCCTCCTCCCTCTGGTACTGGAGCTGCCCTGCCTGCTGCGCGATCGTCGCCCACGAATCGAGGAGGTCCGCCGTGCGCTTGCGGAGCGTCTGACGCAGCGCCCGGGCCTCGCCGTCCCCCATCGGCACGTGCGCCTCGGCCCGCCGGCAGATCGCGTCCAGGACGAAATCCAGCTCACCCCGGTGTTTCCCGATCCGCTCCGCCCCCCGCGCCCCCGTCAGTTCCGCCCGCCCGTGGCGCGCGAGCGCGACCGCGACCGCCGCGAGTCCCCGGTCCACGGCCCGCGACGAGAACGGCGTCACGCTCGTGGCCTCGACCGCCCTGTAGAAGCTTGCGTGCCACGTCCCGAACCGCTCGTAGTGCGAGCGGTCGCGCGGGCGGTGGATGTTCAGGAGCGTCACGACGAGGCCCGGCCGTTCGGGATCGCGGCCGACCCGGCTCGTCGCCTGGATGTACTCGGCGGCGGACTTCGGCTGCCCGGTCACGACCATGAGCCCGAGCCGCGTGATGTCGAGACCGACCGAGATCATGTTCGTGGCCAGCGCCACGTCGAGGTGGTCCGAGTCGCCGTGCGGCAACGCGAGGCACCGCTTCGTCTCCGCGACCTTGTTCGTAGGCTCGCGGCTCGTCAGCTCCGCCGGCTGCGTGAGGCGGGGCCGGTTCGCGAACAGCGGCTCCGGGTCCTCCACGCGCCGGCGCCGGTCGCCGTAGTCCTGGAGCCGCGCCGTGACCTCGTCCTCGACGATCCGCCGGCTACCGCCGAGCTCCCGGAGCGAGTTGAAGTACCCGACGAGCGTCATGTAGGGGTCGGCGGGGTTCGGCTCGACCTTCCGACGCCGCGCCTCGTCCCACGCCTTCTTCCCGGCCGCGAGGAGCGCGAGGTAGGTGCGCATGAGCACGACCTTCAGGTTCCGGCCCTGCGCCGCGACGCCCAAGTACTGCCGCGCGCCGCCGTCCAGGGCCGGCCGCGTCTTCGAGAAGAACGTATCCCGCCGGTCCGGGCCGGGCGGCGGGAAGACCTCGACGTCCGGCCGCCCGAAGAGCGCGCGGATCTGGCTCTGCGCGCGCCGCACCGTGGCCGTCGATGCGACGATCTTCGGCCGGAGCCCCTCGGCGCCCGCGGGCCGTCCGCAGAGCGCGTCGATGGCGGTCTCGTAGAGCCCCACCATCGTGCCGAGCGGCCCGGAGATGAGGTGCAGCTCATCCTGGATGATGAGGTCGGGGGGGTTGAGGGGGCCGCCGAGCGGCGTGCCGCGCCCCGGCTCGGCGTCGCCGTAGAAGCCCTTCGCGTCGTGGCGGTCCACGCGGCCCAGGAGCGCGCCCGTTTTCCCGATCCAAGGGAGGCTCGCGAACTTGTCCACCGTCGCGATCACGAACGCCGGGAGCCGCCGGTAGATCGGCTCGTCCACGGCGTGGAGCGGCAGGCCCTCCCGCTGCCGGCGCGGGTGGAACTCGCACTCGCGCGACAGGCACGAGATGCGGAGCTGCTCGGGCTGGTCGTCGTCGGGCAGGAGGTTGAAGCTGTCGGCGACGAACCGCGCCCCGCACCACGGGCAGTTCTCAAGCGGGATCGGCGAGGGCTTGGCCTTCGGCTCCCGCTTGAACGCCCGCACCTTCGACCGGGCTGTATGCCGGTCGTCGTCGCCCTTCCGCCCCATCTTGTTCGGCGTCGCCGTCTGCCCCACCCAGAGCCCGATCTCGATCGGCCACGTGCCGAGCTTCGTGACGTCCTTCTGCCGCTCCAGCTCGAGCGCGCAGACGAGCGTCGCGGCACGGCTCAGCTGGTCGAGCGTCAGGAGCCGCAGCGTGTAGCGCATGAGCACCGTGACGCCCGACGACCGGAGCGACGGGTCCCGGAGCCTCCGAAGCGCGATCGCGAACGCCGCGAGCCCGAGGTACGCCTCCGTCTTGCCGCCGCCCGTGGGGAAGAACAGAAGGTCCACCGTCCGGCGGTCCGCGTGCTCCGGCTTCGCCATGCCGGGGATGTTGAGGAGCAGGAACGCGAGCTGGAACGGATACCACTTCGGCGCCTCGACATCATCGGGGCGCTTCCCCGCGGCACCGTGGCACGCGCGCTGCCGGATCGCCCGCGCGACGCAGCGGTTCGCGATCCTGAAGGCCTCCATGACCGCGGGGTCGGAGAGCGCGTCGAGCCCCGCGGCCATCCGGTCCCGCGCACGCCCGGCGTCGTCGAGCAGCTTCGCCGCGACCTGCTGACGCTTCTTGCCATCGACCTTGCGGCGGCCCTGCGCCTCGATCCACTCGCCGTAGGCGGCGACCATCGGCCCCACAAGCCGGCGGACATCATCGGCCGTGG
>JAKLKT010000560.1 GCA_023150495.1 Planctomycetota bacterium | reverse complement strand
CCGCACGGCAGGCGCGGCGCGCGGCGCTCTCGGCGCGCCTCGGCACCGGCTACGCGCTCGTCCTCGGCCAGCCGCTCACCGATGTCCTCCAGCCGCCCCAGGAGGGCCACTTCCTCTACCTGACGGGCGTGGACGACCCCGACGCGCTTCTCCTGCTCGCTGGCGCCGAGGCGCCGCCGCTGGCCCTCCCGAGGGGCGACGGCCCGGTCGAGGCGCGCGAGGCACTTTTCCTCCTCGAGGCGGGGGACGCGTTCGCGCGGTTCTACGGGCAGCGGTGGCGCGCCGGGCCGGAGGCGGAGCGCGCGCTCGGGATCCAGGCGGTCCGTCCCGCGCCGCGCGGCGGCGAGGCGCTCGGCAAGGAACTCGCCGCCCGCCTCCCCGAGGGCACCTGCCTGCACATCCCCGCCTACGGCGGCCGTGACCTCGCCTCGATCCGCGAGGTCCGCGACGCGGCGCTGAAGACGCTCCGCGGGACGCGGCCGGACGTGACCTATGCCGACCTCCACCCCGCGCTCATGCTCATGCGCGCGACGAAGGAGCCGCGGGAGGTGGACGCGATGCGGCGCGCCATCGACGCGACGCTCGGCGCGTTCCGCGACGCGCTCCCGGAGATCCGGCCCGGATCGACCGAGGCCGCGGTGGACGGCGCGCTCCTCGCGGGCGTGCGGCGCCGCGGTGCGCTCCCCGCGTACACGTTCGTCGTCGGCAGCGGGCCGCGGAGCACGATCCCCCACTACTTCCGGAACGACGGTCCCCTCGCCCTTGGCGACCTGCTCGTGATCGATGCGGGCGGCTCGATCGAGCGCTACGCGAGCGACATCACGCGCACGTTCCCGGTCGGCGGGCGGTTCACGCCGCGCCAGCGCGAGGTCTACGACGCGGTGCTCGGTGCGCAGCTCGCGGGCATCGCGGCGGTGAAGCCCGGCGCGACGCTGCAGCAGGTGGACGCCGCCGCGCGCGGCGTCCTCAAGCAGGCGGGCCTCGACCGCTACTTCATCCACGCGACCTGCCACCACGTGGGCCTCGACGTGCACGACCCCGGTCCGCCGCTGCTCGCGAAGGGCATGACGATCACGGTCGAGCCGGGCGTCTACATCCCCGAGGAGGGGATCGGCGTCCGCATCGAGGACATGGTGCTCGTGACGGACGACGGCGCCGAGGTCCTCTCGAAGGACTTCCCGAAGGACCCCGCGGAGATCGAGCGGCTCCTCGGGCGGTAGCGGTCAGCCCGCGATCCCGTCCGCCCGCATCTCCCCCTCCTCGGCCGGCCGCGCGGCCGTGCCGGGCGGGTTCGGATACCAGCCGGGGTCCCCGCCCTCCGGGAGCGTCTCGCGCACCTTGAGGATCGTGAACATCCCCCCCATCGTGACGTAGCCGAAGGGGCCGAGCCCGCCGAGCATCGGGATGCTGTTCGGCGGCACGTGCATCTCCTCGCCGTGCATGCCCGCCTGCCCCTCCTCGAGCAGCTCGGGGACGATCGCCCCGAGCCGCTCGTCGAAGACGCTCGGGTCGACGCCGACGAGATTCGGGATGCCGTGGCCCATCTGGTTCATCACGTGGTGCGTCATGTGGCAGTGGAGCGCCCAATCGCCCGGGTTGTCGGCGACGAACTCGATCGTGCGGGCGCTGCCGACGGGCACGAGGACCGTGGTCTCGGGCCACTGCCCCGCCTCGGGGATCATGCCGCCGTCGGTCTCGACGACGCGGAACGACATGCCGTGCAGGTGCATCGGGTGGTGGTCCATCGCGCTCAGGTTGCCGAACCGGATGCGCACGCGCTCGCCGACCCTCGCCACGATCGGCGTCGTCCCGGGGAACGCCTTCCCGTTCATCGTCAGGATGTTGAAGTCGCTCATCTCGTTCGGGTCGGGGCGCCGCGCGCCCGCGGGGATCGCCCACTCGCTCAGCATGTAGGCGTAGTCGCGGTCGGGCGGCGGCCGCGCCGGCGCGCGCGGATGCACGACGAACATCCCCATGAGCCCCATCGCCATCTGGGTCATCTCGTCGTGGTGCGAGTGGTACATGAAGGTCCCCGGCCGCGTCAGCGCGAACTCGTAGCGGAAGGTCTCGCCCGGCTCGATCGTGCGCTGCGACAGCCCGCCCACGCCGTCCATCCCGCTCGGCACGGGAAGCCCGTGCCAGTGCACGCTCGTCGGGTCGGGCAGCCGGTTCGTCACGTAGATGCGGACCCGGTCCCCTTCGACCCCTTCGATCGTGGGCCCGTGGACGCGCCCGTTGTAGCCCCAGCACTCGGCGACGAGGCCTTCCGCGAACTCGTGCTTCACGGGCTCGGCGACGAGGTGGAAGATCTTCACGCCGTCCACGGTGCGGAAGGGCAGCGTGGCGCCGTCGGGGGTGACGACGGGCCTGTAGCCGCCGGATGCGAGGGGGGCCGGGGGGCCGGCCCCCGCCGGCGCGCGGGCGGCCGCGAGGCCGACGAAGGCCGCGGCGAGCGCGCCCCGCTCGAGGAATTCGCGTCGGGTCGTCATGGTCAGTGTCCTTTCGCCGGGCTCCCGTGCCCGGACGGC
>JAKLKT010000559.1 GCA_023150495.1 Planctomycetota bacterium | reverse complement strand
GCATCCGCGCGGGGGCGGCGCGCCGCGTGAGCGACGTCGGCCTCCTCCCCCTCCACGGGCTCGCGGGCGCGCCGCTCGTGCTCCTGCCGCCGAGCGAGGAGCTCGGGCTCGGGCGCGACCCCGGCGGCACCGGGATCAAGATCGCCGACCCGCGCTGCTCGCGGCGGCACGCGGTCGTCTACTGCAAGAACGGCGACTGGTTCCTCCGGGACCTCGACAGCAAGAACGGCACCTGGGTCAACGGCGTGCAGGTGAAGGGGGAGATGAAGCTCGCCCGCGGCGACCACCTGCGGATCGGCCACGCGGAGTTCGCCTTCGCCGGCAAGGATGAGGCGTACCGCTGCTGCTCCTGCCTGCGCACGCTCGTCGCCGCCGCCCCCGAAGCCCCCTTCTGTACCGAGTGCCGGAGGGCGTTCCCCCTTCTCGGATCGACGCTCGCACAGCGGAGGCTCGTGAAGGGGCTCGGGACCGGCTCCTTCGGATCGGTCTACCTCGGCCACCGGCGCGGGAACCCGTACGTCGCGCTCAAGGTGCTGCACGTCGAGTTCACGGAGGAGCCGAACGTCGTGCTGAAGTTCCTGAAGGAGGCGTACGCGACCGCGGGCCTCGAGCACGAGAACATCGTGCGGTTCGGGGACTCGGGCCACGAGGCGGGTCACTGGTTCCTGATCCTCGAGTACTTCCCGTCGAAGAGCCTGCGCGAGATCCTCGAGGAGAAGCAGCTACTGCCGTGGAGCGAGGCGCAGGGGATCGCGAAGCAGGTGCTCTCGGCGCTCGAGTACGCGCACGAGCGGAAGGTGCTGCACCGCGACGTGAAGCCCGGGAACATCCTCGTCTCCGACGACGGCGGGGTGAAGGTCGTGGACTTCGGGCTCGCGAAGCGGCTCGTGGACGCGGCGTTCACGCAGCAGACGAGCACGGGGACGCCGGGGACGCCCCTCTTCATGGCGCCGGAGCTTCTCGGCGGCGGCCAGGCGACCTTCAAGGCGGACATCTATTCCACGGCCGCGACGATCTACCGGATGATCACCGGCCGCCACCCGATCGAGGCGAAGCGGCTCAACGACTGGCTCGTGGCCGTGCAGTCGCAGCAGCCGCCTCTCGCGCGCGAGATCCAGCCGGGCATCCCCGAGAAGGTGAGCGCAGCGCTCGCGAAGGCGCTCGACAAGGACCCCGAGCGCCGCCACCCCACGATGCGCGACTTCCGCAAGGACCTCGGGTACTAGGTACGCCCCCCTCCTTCCGCAAACGCTTTAGAGACAGAGGGTTACGGCATTCGGGTGCGGACCTTGGGGTCCGCACGTTTTCCACTCCCCGCGGGTAGAGCACGGAGTGGAGCGCCGCGCATCGAGGAGCGGGAGATGCGGACGGAGAGTCCGCAGGAGTCGTCCGCAAGTGCATGCGCCGCAATGGGTTGCGTCCGCCGAGGGCTGTACCTAGTACGTGGCGGCGTAGAGCCAGAAGCCGGTGGCCACGGTCGCGGAGAGGAGCGCGAGGAGGATGCGGCCGCGGCGGCGGTGCGCCGCGGGGTCGAGGAACGCCTGCTTGCCGCGCACGAGCTGCAGCGCCCAGAGGCCGAGCGCCGGCAGCGCGAAAGAGAGATGGATCCCGAGGATCCACAGGGGGACCGGGGGCGTCGGGCCGAGGCGAACCTCCACCTCGAACGCGATAACGCTCAGGAGGAACGCGTAGAACGCGACCTGCATGATCCGGGCGTGCCGCGCCACCTTGCCGCGCCGCACGGCCGCGACGGCCACGAGCAGCGCCGGCAGCACGAGCAGCTGCACGAGCAGGAACACGTCGACGAAGAGGCCGGCCTTGGTCCCGAACATCAGCCGATGTCCACCTTCTCGGTGCGGGCGAGCGCGTCCTCGACGAGCGCCTTCACGTCGAGCGCCGCCTCCGCCTCCTCCGCCTGCGAGGGCCAGCTCCTTGTCGCCGGCTTCGGCGGCACGAAGAGCTGGCAGCAGTCCTGGTCGGGCCGTACGGAAATATCGTACGTCCCGAGCTTCTCCGCGAGCGCGATGATCTCCCGCTTGTCCGTGCCGACGAGCGGCCGCAGGATGGGCATCGTGGCCACCGCGTCCACGGTCGCGATGTTCTCGAGCGTCTGCGACGCCACCTGCCCGAGGCTCTCGCCCGTGACGAGCGCCCGGCAGCGCCGCCGCCGCGCGAGCATCTCCGCGATCCGCACCATGAACCGCCGGTAGAGGATCACGCGCAGCGCCTCGGGGGCCTTCAGCCGCACCTCCTTCTGGACCTCCGCGAGGGGCACCAGCCAGAGGCGCGTGCGGAACTGCCACTGCGCGAGCACCGCCGCGAGGTCCCGCGCCTTCTCCTGCGTCGTCCGGTCCACGAGCGGGTGCGAGTGGAAGTGGACGAGGTCCACGCGGCAGCCGCGGTGCCGGTGCCCGTGGGCAGGCCCCCGGGCCCCCCCACCTTCTCCGCGGAGCGGAGGATCTCCCCGGGACGGACCGCGAGATGCACCTCCCGCTCCGCCCCCTTGAGCCGGACCGGTATCCCGAGCGCCTCGTGGACGCGCGCGCCGACCTCGCGGTCGATCTCGACCGACGTCATCGGGAAGGACTTGTCGTTCCGGCGCGCGGAGACGCGGAACGACGCGGGCGCGAGCCGCCGGAGCTCCGCGACGGCCGCCGCCGCGACGGCGTCGAGGTCGCGCGGCAGCCGCGTGACGGGCATCACGTGGACCACCCCGGGGATCTTGAGCGCGCGGGCGACGGCCGCCGCCATCTCCGCCCCGGTCTCGACGAGGATCCGCCCCCCCGTGGACTCGGCCCGGCAGGGCCCGAGCTCGCCCAGCGCCCGGCGCGCGTTCTGCACGAGCGCGCGCACGAAACGGGGCCGGTTGGCACCCTTCAAGGCCAGCTCGTGATAGTGGAGCGTGAGGCACGCCACGCCGCGGAATCTACCGCAAGGGCGCACAAACCGCGTTGCCTTGACGGGGGTTCGAAGACCGGGGTACCGTGGTCCTCGATGCAGCAGAACTTCGTGCTCCAGGCGCTGAAGACGCTCGTGATCCTCGCCTTCACACTCGCGCTCGGGCTCACCTTCTTCCAGAACCAGTCGCTCGAGCAGAAGTTTGTGCGCACGCATGACAAGGTCGACGAGCTGGTCGGGCAGGTCGCGGAGCAGGGGCGCAAGATCGGCCAATCGGTCGAGGAGATGCGCGCCGCCCGCGCGGCCGCCGAGGCGACGCAGCAACGCCTCGAGGCGATCGTCGAGCTCGCCGCGAAGGGTCAGCTCGAGGCGAAGGGAGGGGGCACGGGGGAGGGTCCCGCGGGGGAGCCCACGGGCAAGCCTTCCGTGATCGCCGGCAAGACCGTGTACCCGCGCAACCCGGGTTGGACCGTCCTCTGCGACACGACGACCAACGCGGACCCGAAGCGTGACCTCGCTCCCGCCGACCAGATCGACTGGGACGCGACGCTCGACGACTACACGCCGGGCGAGCCGAAGGGGTGGAACCCGTACAGCACCGACCGCACCAGCACGGTCGTCGCCCTCTCGGTCTACACGCTCGACTCCCTTGCAGAGCGCAAGACGTCGAACTACACCGAGTGGAACGCGCAGCTCGCCGAGCGGATCGAGGAGAGCCCCGACCACATGCGGTACATGATCTACCTGAGGAAGGGGATCCGCTGGCACGACCCCGAGCCCGAGATGCTCGCGGCGCACCCGTGGCTGAAGGAGCCCCGCTTCGTGACCGCCAAGGACGTGAAGTTCACGGTCGACCTCCTTCGCGACCCCGCGGCGGCATCGCCGCTCGCCTACCTCTACGACGACCTCGAGAGCATCGAAATCCGGGACGAGCACACGATCGAGATGACCTGGAAGCGGCCGAACTTCTACGCCCGCGCGATCACGCTCGAGCTGCAGCCGATCCCCGAGCACATCTGGGCCTCCGATCCCGACGGCGTGCGCTATCCGGACGCCGACATCGGGCCGCAGTTCGGGAAGCACTGGTTCGGGAAGTCGATCTGTGGTTCGGGGCCGCTGCGCTTCGTCGAGTACAAGCGGGGCGAGTACGTCCGCTGCGAACGGAACGAGAACTACTACGGTCCCCGCTTCCCGAGCAAGACGTACTACTACCACATCATCCGGGACGACGAGACCCGTCTGGCGCGGTTCTGGAACAGGGAACTCGTCGCGATCATCCCGGGCTACGAGCAGTACAGGAAGTATGTCCTCGAGGGCGACCCGAAGCTCAAGCTCTACAAGTTCGAGACGTACGGGAAGCCGGCCCCCGCCTCCTGGGCCCACACCTACCGCCACTGGCGGCGCCCGACCTACAGCGGGTTCGGCTGGAACATGCGCAAGCCGCAGCTCAAGGACAAGCGGGTACGGCGGGCGCTCACGATGGCGCTCAACCGCGGCGCGATCATCGAGAACATCTTCTACGGCCTCGGGGAGCAGCTGGCGATCGGCGAGTCGGTCTTCAGCCCCTACAACCACCCGGGGCTGAAACCGCTGCCGTTCGATCTCGAGGCGGCGAAGCGCCTCCTGGACGAGGCCGGCTGGAAGGACGGCGACGGGGACGGGATCCGGGAGAAGGAGATCGACGGGAAGAAGTTGGACTTCGGAAGCCGCTGCTCGCGGAGGCTGCCCTCTGGTCGAAGTCGATCCACGACCGGACCTTCGACGTGTTCATCATCTTCTGGACGGCGGGCATGGACAGCGACCCGCGGCAGATCTGGGAGTCGAAGCGGGCGGACGATCCTGCGTCCAGCAACTACACGGGGTTCAGGAGCGAGCGGGCGGACCAGATCTTCGACCTGCTCATCACCACGTTCGACCTCGACCAGAGGAAGAAGCTCTTCCGCGAGTGGTACGAGATCGAGTACGACGAGGAGCCGTACACCTGGATCTACTCCGTTGTCTCCCCGCTGTTCATCAACGCCGACTGGAACATCCCCGAGCCGAGGCTCCCCGTCCCCCAGCTTGACCGTCGTCTGATGTTCCGCTGGAAACAGCGCCCGTGAGGACCTACCTCCTCAAGCGCCTCCTCCTGATGATCCCGACGTTCTTCGGGGTCTCGCTCGTCGTGTGGGCCGTCGTGGCGGGGGCGCCCGAGCCTCCGATCGTGCAGCAGGTGCCCACCTCGGCCGAGGGCGGAGTGGCGCGCGAACAGGCGGGTGGCGTGCCGGCGCAGGTCAAGGTCTTCCGCGCCCAGTACGGGCTCGACAAGCCGACGGTCCTGAACACCTACTACGACCTGAACGTGTCGGAGGTGCGGCGCAGCGTCGAGGATGCCGCGGACCTTGACAGGTCGCGGCCGATCCACGTCCGCACGGCCGCGCAGGAGCAGCTGATCAAGTGGGGTGAGTACGCCGTGCCCGCGTTCCTCCAGGTCGCCGAGTCGACAGAGGGCGCGCTCCGCGATCAGGCGATGGGGTGGCTCGTGAAGAGCGCCCAGCGCGTCGCGATCGGCGATGAGACCGGCAGGGTCCGGCCCGCGCGCGCGCGGAGGAACGCGGAGATCGCCCGGG
>JAKLKT010000558.1 GCA_023150495.1 Planctomycetota bacterium | reverse complement strand
CGGCGGCGACGAACCGCCGGCGCTCCTCCGCGCGCCGCACGTCGAGGGGCGCCATCGAGTGGGCGCAGAGGAGCCCCGGCGCGCCGAGCGCGTCGAAGCGGAGGAGCCCGAGGCCCTCCCCCTCGATCCGCCTCACTTCGCCGTGCCGTTCAGGCTCAGGGAGTGGTACTCGGGGATGGACTCCGGGTCCTCGCCGAGCCGGCGCAGGGTCTCGCGCACGCCCGCGAGCAGCACGTTGTCGTCCGAGAGGTCGCCGAGGATCTCCTCGCCGCGCTCGATCGACACCTTCCGCCGCACCGCGATGCGGAGGCCGCGGCGGACCTCCTGCTTCGAGAGGCGCGTCCGCATCGAGTCGTAGAACGCGTCGAAGTCCGGATAGCGCGACGGGTCGCGCCCGTCGAGCCAGGCGAGCTCGCGGAAGAGGTCCTTGTGCGCGTCCCAGCGCGTCCGCACGTACTCGTCGAAGACGTGCTTCTCCTGGAGGTCGCGCAGCTCGACGAGGTCGGAGACGTCGAGCCTTTCCTGCTCGACCACGATGTCGGGCACGACGCCGCCCTTCGTGACGTACGCCTTCTTCTCCTCGTCGAAGACGCGCTTGCGGGTGAAGTTCTGGCCGCCCGGCAGGTAGTAGCGGGCGACGCTCATCTTGACCGCGGCCCCGTAGTCGTACTGGCCGTTCTTGTTGGCGTCCTCGAATTCCTCCTTGGGGTTCCACTGGCCGTCGCCGTTCTCGTCCGTGTAGCTCTCGTCCGGGTCGCGGGTGCCGTTCCCGTTCCTGTCCTGCCACGGCTCGGCGTCGTTCCAGCGGCCGTCGAGGGTCGCCCGGTCCGTGAACGGCTCGCCGGGATCCCAGCGGTTGTTCCCGTTCCGGTCCGTGAAGGGCTCGCCCGGCTCCCACTCGCCGTCCATCCGGGGCTCGTCGACGAAGCTCTCGCCCGGCCAGGTCTGGAGCGGGTAGGTGCTCTGCATCGACCCCTTGCCGAACGTCGTCGTGCCGAGGACGACCGCGTCCACGTAGGGGCTCTTCGCGCCGCCGATCGTCGAGCTCTTCGAATAGTGCTGCAGGACGCCGGACATGAGCTCCGAGCCCGAGGCGCTGTTCCCGTTCACGAGGACCGTGACCGGATAGCCGCGCGGCCGGTCCGGCCGGAACGAGAAGTAGGGGACCGCGCGGCCGATGCGGCCCTTGGCGGTGCAGACGAGCTCGCGCTCCTTCAGGAACGGCGTCAGCGCCTCCTGCACGCTCTGGAGGAGCCCGCCCGGGTTGTCGCGGAGGTCGATCACCAGTCCCCGGAGCCCCTGGGCCTCGAGCGCCTTGAGCTGGTCGCTCAGCTCCTTGCCGGTCTCGGCGGCGAACTGCGCGATCTGCAGGTAGCCGATGCCGCCCGGCAGCAGCCGGCTGTAGACCGTCGGGATGACGATCTTCGCGCGGATGACCTTCACGTCGCGCGGCTCGGTCCAGCCCTCGCGGTAGATCGAGAGGATCACCTCGGTGCCCACGGGGCCCTTGATCTCCTTGATGATCTCGGTCTGCGCCTTGCCCCTCGTGGGCGACCCGTTGACCGCGACGATGATGTCGCCGCCCTGGATGTCCGCCTTCCACGCCGGCCCGTTGAACATCGGGCGGAGGATGCGCAGGTTCTCCCGGTCGTTCGTGTCGATGAAGGCGCCGATGCCGCCGTAGGAGGGATCGACGCCGTCGGAGCCGTGGAGGAACTCGCTGTACTCCTCCGGGGTCATGAAGGTCGTGTGCGGGTCGTCCGGGAACTGGACCATGCCGCGCGCGGCGCCGATGCGGAGCGCCTCGTCGCCCGCGTCCTCGAGCAGGTCGTACTTCTCCTTCAGGAGCGAGCGGATCTCGTCGAGCGGCTTCCAGAGCCCGTTGCTCCGCGCGGCGGGGGCCTCGGCGGCGCTCTCGCGCGCGAGGATCGCCTCGTTGAGCTTCAGGTTCCGGTAGAGGGCGTCGGCGTACTTCCCGCGGAGCCCGGGCTCCTTGCGGAGGTCGAGGAGCGTCTCCTCGACGCCCGGCGTCGCGCTGTCGCCCATCTCCGCGAGCGCGAGCGCTCCCTGCGCGCGCAGCTCGGGGTCGGACGCCTTCAGGAACTCGCGCAGCGCCTGCTTCGCCGCCTGGCGGTGCTCCCCCTCGATCTCCCAGAGGGCGCGCGCGGCGCCGATGCGGATCTCCGGGGCGAGAGAGGTGAGGAGCTCGAGGAGCCCTTCCTCCGCGTCCTCCTCCCCGGCCTTCCCGACGAGCTCGAGCGCGGCGAGGCGGTACTCCTGGGCCGTCTTCTCGTCGGCCGCGATCTCGAGGAGCCGGTCCGCCGCGGCCGTCGGGCTGTCGAGGCCGATGAGCGCGCGGAGCCCCGCGAGCTGCCCCTCGATGGAGGTCGTCTCGATCTCCTTCTGGATGATGCGCTTCGCGGGCGGCCCCATGCGGATCAGGCGGTCCGCCCCCCGCCAGATGTCGGCCATTCCCGCGCCCTTCAGGTCCGTGAGGATCTGGCGCACCTCCAGTGCGCGCAGCGAGGCGCCCTCGTCCTC
>JAKLKT010000557.1 GCA_023150495.1 Planctomycetota bacterium | reverse complement strand
ACGCAACGCGATCGGCACGGGCGGGCGCAACAACGCGAGCGCGGTCACGGATGCTCAGGGGCGTTTCCTGCTGGCGGGGCTCGCCGACGGCGAGTTCCAGCTGCGGGTCTGGGACCAGCGGTACTTCGCCGGCGAGCACGTCGTGAAGAGCGGCGGCGCGGAGACGCGGATCGTGCTGCGCGCGGCGGGGAGGCTTCTCGGCCGCGTGACGGCGCGCGGCCTTCCGGTCGCGGGCGCGAGCGTGCGCGCGCAGCGGAACGACGACTTCCTGGGCTGGGCGCGCACGGGCGGGGACGGCGGTTTCGTGATGGGGTCCCTGCCGCCGGACGGGCCGTTCCGCCTGACGATCACGCACGACGCGTACCGCCAGCTCGAGGTGGACGCGGTCGCCGCCTCCGGGGACCGGACGGTGGACTTCGTGCTGGAGCCGGGCGCCGAGGTGTCCGGCCGCGTCGCGGACGCGGCGGGGCGCGGGATCGCCGGCGTCGATGTGCACGTGCGCGTGGACGGGAAGTTCGCGAAGCGGGTCGAGACGGACTCGTCGGGCGCGTTCACGGCGGGCGGGCTCGCGGAGGGGCAGGTGTCCGTGCGGCTCGACGCGACCGAGCAGGGGTTCATCCCGACGGAGTGGACCTACGTCGCGGCGGGCGCGCGCGACGTGCGGCTGCTCGCGACGCCGGGCGAGTCGATCGCGGGCGTCGTGCGCGACCGCGAGGGGAAGCCGCTGCGCCAGGTGTCGCTCATGGCGGTCGACGCGGCCGGCGGCATGGCGGCGCAGACGTGGATCTGGGACGAGAGCGGGACGTTCGAGCTGCGCGGGCTGAGGCCCGGCACCTACACGCTGCGGGCGCAGCTGCACGTCGAGGGCCGCGAGGCCGTGACGCACGAGGTCGCGGGCGTCGTGACGGGCGCGAAGAGCGTCGATGTCCGCTTCCCCTGACGAGACGAGATGGCGAACGAGATCGAGCGGAAGTTCCTGGTGCGGGGTGACACGTGGCGGCCCGGGCCCGAGGGGATCCTCCAGCGGCAGGGGTACCTGTCGGTCGAGGACCCGACGGTGCGGGTGCGGATCGAGGGTCCGCGCGCGACGCTCACGGTGAAGGGCGCGCAGAAGGGGCTCACGCGGCCGGAGTTCGAGTACGGGATCCCGCTCGCGGACGCGGAGGAGATGCTCCTGCTCTGCGCGTTCGCGGTCGAGAAGACGCGCTACGTGCGCGAGTTCGGCGGGCGGCGCTGGGAGATCGACGTGTTCCACGGCGCGAACGAGGGCCTCGTGATCGCGGAGCTCGAGCTCGCGCGCGAGGACGAGTCGTTCGCGCTGCCGCTCTGGCTCGGCGCCGAGGTCTCGCGCGACCCGCGCTACCGCGTGTCGTCGCTCGCGCGGAATCCGTTCGGGAAGTGGGACCGCTGCTGACCCCTCCCCCGGCCCCTCCCCTCAGATCTCCCCGTCCGGGTCCGAAAGGTCGATCTCGTCCGGCAGCCCGAAGTCCTTCGCGGTGAACTCCGGCTTCTTCGGGGGCCTGCGGCCCGGCGGTTTGAGGGGGCCCTGGGGGCCGAAGAAGTCCTGCACCGCGAGCGCGCGGGCGCCGAGCTGCGTCGCCTTGCCGGCCACCTCGCGGTCGTTCGTGACGACGATGATCTGGCCGGGCGCGCCCGCGCGCCGGACGGTCTCGACGATCGCCTTGTCCGCCTCGTCGCCCCGGCAGTACCGGACGGTCACGCCGGCCTCGGACATCGTGTCCATGACGCCCGCGGGCGCGCGGCGCGCGTCGAAGAAGACGGTCGCCTGCGGCGCCAGCTCCGCGACGCGCCGCAGGAGGTTCCGGCGTTTCTCCTCGTGGGTCTTCCCCCCCACCTTGAGCGCCGCGATGGCGTTGTGGCCGTCGACAAGGACCCGCATGCTATGCTCATTCTCGCGGCCAAGGTGCGGACCCTCCAGTCCGCACCCGGCCGCCCCAACATGGCTGAGGACAAGAACTTACAGACGCCGGATAGCGTACCGAGTACCGCCCCGAGGTGGAGGTTCCGGCTGATCGTCGTGCTGCTCGGGGTCGTCGTCGCCGCGGTGGTCGCGCGCGCGGCGCGGGGGACGCCCGAGGAGCGGGCGCAGGCGGAGCAGCGCTCCGCACCGGGCCAGCCCGCGGGGATGACGACCGGCTTCGTGCCCGGCCAGCCGGGCACGAAGCCCGGGACGGAGCCGCAGACCGCGCCGCCGGAGGAGAAGGACACGCTCGACACGCTGCTGCCGTTCGTCAGCGAGGGCGGCATCGCGATGATCCTCGGGCTCCTGCTCGGGATGATCACGCGCTCGTTCCTCAAGGTGATGTTCCTCTTCGTGATCCTCGGCTTCATCGGCCTCCAGTACATGAACTACAAGGGCGTGATCACGATCGACTGGGGCGCCGCGAAGGACTTCGTGCTGAACATGGTGCCGAAGGGCGCAAGCCTCTCGCAGATCGTGCAGGGCCCCCCGCCGATCCTCGGGGCATGGACCCTTGGCGCGCCCTCCTCCTAGCGAGCGCGCCGACGCTCCTCTTCCTCTACCTCTTCTGGAGGCGCGACGCGCGCCGCGAGCCGAAGGCGCTCGTGCTGAAGCTCTTCGCGCTCGGCGCTGTTGCCGCGGCGCCCGCCTATTTCATCGAGGCGTGGCTGCCCGGCCCGACCACCCGCCTCTATGACAATTTCATACGGGTCGGCCTGGTCGAAGAGCTGATGAAGCTCCTCCCGTTCCTCGTCTTCATCTACCGCCACCGCGAGTTCGACGAGCCGATGGACGGGATCGTCTACGCGGTCGCGGTCGCGCTCGGCTTCGCGACGGTCGAGAACGCGCTCTACGCGACCGCGTACGGCGGGGACATCCTCGTCTACCGCGCGTTCACGTCGACGCTCGCGCACGTGGCGTTCACGGGCCTCTGGGGCTACGCGTTCGGACTCCGCGCGCGGCGAGTCCGCGGGTTCGCGGCCGGCGTCGCACTGCACGGCGCGTACGACCTCCTCCTCTCCCCCGGCGCCCCACACCTCCTCGCGCTCCTGGCGCTGCTGCCGGCGCTGCTGCTCGTGCTCTACCTGGCCGTGCGCAGCGCGAACCGCCATGCCACCGGCAGCGCCGCGAGCGCCACGAGCAGCATGAAGAACGCGACGGCGCCGACGCCGACGTGCAGCGAGCGCGCGAGCACGAGATAGTCGTTCGTGAGACCGAACGAGCCGCTGCCGCGGTACCACGCGCGCACGCTCTCGGAGAACATCAGGCCGCCCGAGAGCCAGATGTTGCCGATCACGAGGTACCACGCGCACGCGGAGTAGAGCACGCGCTCCGGCCGCGACCGCGTGAAGCCGCCGACGAGCGCGCGCCAGAAGAAGACGCCGCCGGTCGCGATCTCGGCGAGGTGGCCCGCGAGCAGGAAGAGCCACTCGCGCGCGCCGGTGAACGCGACGACCGGGTAGGCGAGCGCGAGCGCGCCGAGCGGGATCGACCGCCTCCGCCACGCGTAGTACGCGAGGCCCGCGAGGACGCACGCGGCGAACACCTTCGACTGCTCGCCGTGGAGCGCGGCCGCGTGGCCGTCGAGGCGGATCGCGGGGATCGACGGGCAGCCCATCGCCCACGCCGCCGCGCAGTGGCCCGTCTCGTGGAAGAGCGACGCGAGGAACCAGCCCATGTACTTGAGGAGCGGGGTCAGCGTGAACGCGACCGCAAGGGCGGCGCCGATGCCCAAG
>JAKLKT010000556.1 GCA_023150495.1 Planctomycetota bacterium | reverse complement strand
AAGTGGGCCACGGGCAGGAGCTCCACGATGTCGAACCCCACGAGCTCCTTCTGCGCGAGCGCGGCCCGGAGGAGCGCGAGCGCCCCCCACCAGGACAGGCCGCCGGGCTCCGGCGTCCCCGTGCCGGGGACGACCGACGGATCGAGGCCGTCCACGTCGAACGAGACGTAGATCCTCGGCGGGAGCTCGGCGAGCACGGCGCCGATCCACTCCGCGGGCTCGCGATGCGCGAGGTCGAAGGCGTAGAAGGGGCGCACGCGCGGGTCGCCGCGGATCGCCGCGTCGTCCTCCGCCGAGACCGCGCGGAGCCCCACCTGCACGAGCCTCGCGATCCCCTTCTCCTCGAGCGCCCGCCGCATCACGCAACCGTGCCCGTAGCGCGTGCCCTCGTACTCGTCGCGGAGGTCGGGGTGCGCGTCGACGTGCAGGATCCCGATCCCCTTCCGCGCGCGCGCCGCGGCCTGGATCGGCCCGAGGCTGATCGAGTGCTCGCCGCCGAGGCACCCGACGACCCTCCCCGCGGCGACGTGCGGGCGGACGACCTTCCGGAGGTCGTCCGCGAGCTCGTCCGGCATGCCCTGGCTCGAGACCGGCGGCAGCACGGCGACGCCCGCCTCGAGAGGCCTCGTGCCGGTCTCCTCGTCGTAGAGCTCCACCTGCGTGCCGGCCGCGAGGAGCGCCGCGGGCCCGCCCGCGGTCCCGCGCCGGTAGGTGGTCGTCCGCTCGTACGGGACGGGCAGGAGCACGAAGCGCGCCTTCTCGGGCGGGGCGCCTTCCTCGCCGAACGGGCGGTTCACGGCTGCCCCCCGATCCCCCCCACGTCGAACTCCTTCGTGTCCGTATCGTCCCCGGGCTCCGCGAGGAGCGAGCGGCGGAGCGAGCGCTTCGCCTTCACGTCGGAGAGGAAGCGGTCCGTCACGGCCTTGACGACGCGGTCGCGCGTGCGCTTGTCCGCGTCGCTCAGGGGCACCTGGCCGCCCGCCATCTGGCCGTGGCCGCCGGCCGAGCCCATGACGCCGACGACCCTCCGCGCGAGCGAGCCGGCGCGCGCGTTCCGGTCCGTGGAGCGCAGGCTGAAGTGGAGCGTCTGCTCGTAGATGCCCGTGACGAGCGTCCAGCGCAGGTCCTCGCAGCGGAGGAGGAAGTCCGCCATCTCGGCCACCATGTCGGGGTTGTCGATGCGGCCGAGGTGCGAGACGCAGGCGAAGTCGTACACCTGCGCGTTCTCGATCGCGCGCGAGAACATCGCGAAGTAGGACTTCGGCACGCGCGCGTTCTGGATCTGCGCGATCGTCGCGGTGTCCGCGAACGGGAAGAGCCCGTGGTACGCCTCCCGGTCCTCGTCCGTCGCGTGCTCCGAGAGGTCGTGCGTGTCGGACTTGATACCGTACATGAGTGCGGTAGCGACATCGCCCGGGATCGGGACGTGGTTCCGGAGGAAGAGCAGCGCGACGAGCGTCGACGTGGCGCCGACCGGGCGCGCGACGTCCCAGTAGGCGACCGCCGGCGGCCGGCTCTCGCGCATGGGGTGGTGGTCGATCACGACGTCGGGGTAGCGCCCCTCCGGCAGCGGCGCGTGGCCGAAGCCGGGCTGGGCGTCCACGAGCGTGTGGAGGTCGCAGCAGCCGAAGTCGACCTTGCTCGCGGGGACGATCTCGAGCTGGAGGAGCCGGAGCATCGTCCGGTTCTCCGCGCGCCCCACGATCCCGCCGAAGACGATGCGCGACCGGAGGTTGAGGTAGCGCTGGTAGAGCTCGCGCATCCCCATCGCGGCGCCGAGCGCGTCCGGGTCCGGGTTGTTGTGGACCTGGATGAGCGAGGTCTTCCGCCCGCGCACGGCGAGGAGGAGCTGCATGAGGCTCCGGTCTCGGCCGTTGCCGTTCACCTTCGAGGCGAGGGGGCCCGGGGGAGAGGACGCGCTCATGCCCTCGCCTTCAGGAACTCCCACAGGAGCCGGACGCCGTAGCCGGTCGCGCCGACGCGGTTCCACTCCTGGTCCTTGTCCGTCCACGCCGTGCCCGCGATGTCCAGATGGGCCCAGGGCACGGCGCCGACGAACTCCTTGAGGAACGCCGCCGCGGTGCACGCCCCGCCGTAGCGGCCGCCCGCGTTCTTGAGGTCGGCGTAGCTGCTCTTCATCATCTCGGTGTAGCGCGGGAAGAGCGGCATCGGCCAGACGCGCTCGCCGGAGCGCCGCGACGCCTCCTCGATCTTCCCGCGAAGCGCGTCGTCGCTCGTGAAGAGGCCCGCGGCCGCGTCGCCGAGCGCGACCACGCACGCGCCCGTGAGCGTCGCGAGGTCGATCATGCACGCGGGCTTCGTCTCCGCGGCGTAGGCGAGCGCGTCGCAGAGGAGCATCCGTCCCTCCGCGTCGGTCGAGATGATCTCGATCGTCTTGCCGTTCCTCGCCTTCACGATGTCGCCCGGCCGGTAGGCGTCGCCGCCCGGCATGTTGTCGGTCGCGGGGACGAGCGCGAGCACGTTCACGCGCGGCTTCCGGCTCCTCAGGAGGTGCATGAGCCCGAGCACGGCGGCGCCGCCGCAC
>JAKLKT010000555.1 GCA_023150495.1 Planctomycetota bacterium | reverse complement strand
GCCGTTTTCGGCACATGCGCTAACAGATACCGAACGGAAGGGGCAGGAAAGGATGGGGGCGCGGGGGGAGGGGGCCTACTTCGGCCGCTCGATCGTGACGTCCCAGTTGCCGTAATTGTCGAACGGGCTGTCCTCGTTGATCAGGAGCCAGAGGTGGCCGGTGCCCTTCATGACGTTCTTCTTGCCGATCGCGACGGAGAACGGCGTGCCGACGGGGCCTTGCCGTTCCGGGGCCCCGAAGCCCCACCCGGCCGCGCTCCCTTACGCGAGGCCCCGCACGACGTCGTACGTCAGCACCACGGTGCAGAGGAGGTCCCAGGCGGCGTGCGCGAGGATCGCGGGGAAGAGGTTCCGGGTGCCGAGCGTCACCATACCGAGGATGAGGCCGAACACGCCGGCGAACAGCGCGTGTTCGCCCGAGACGTAGATGTGCGCGAGGCCGAACGCGGCGCTCGTCGCGAGGAGCGCGAGGGCGGTGCTCCCCGTCAGCTCCCGGAGCCGCGTCAGCAGGAACCCGCGGAACACGATCTCCTCGGAGATCCCGGCCGACAGGGCGAGGAGCACCGCCGCCGGGAATGCCCCGGTCGAGTCGACCCGCCAGGGGCCCGCCCAGGGATCCTGCGTGATCCCGGACGTGAGCCTCCAGAGGCACCAGCCGGCGAAGACCGCGAGCGCGGCCGCGAGCGCCGCCACCGGCGACGCTCGCATCTCCAGCAGCCGTCCCCCGATCGCACGCCGCTCGAGCGCTGCGAGCGCGATCACCACGGCGACGCTCGCCCACAGCGTGGCCGACCACGAGAGGAAGCCGAGCGGCTGCACGACGGGCGCGACCGCGTAGTGGCCCTCGATCCGGGAGCAGATCGCCCCGATGATCAGCGCGAGGACGGAGGCGCCGACGATCGCGACGCCGGCCCACCCGGCCCTCCGGCGCAGGCGAACGCTCGAGCGGTCCCTTGCGGTCCATGGCGAGAGCGCGCCGAGGAGCATCGAGAGGAAGGGGATCAGCAGCAGCGCGGAGAGCGCCTGGAGCATCCGCTCGCCCCGGAGGATGCGATCCGCCGCCTCCCCGTCGAGGACGCGAAGCGTCACCCGCGCCGGCGCGTCCCCGGCGGCCAGCGCGAGACGCTCGATCTCGCCCTCGAAGGAGTAGGGTCCGCCGCCGCGGACGCCGCCGACCTCCGCTCCCACGCCGTCGAGGGCTGAGATCCCGCCGTAGTCCCGGGACTCGGTCGGCCAGGCGGGGTGGATCCAGCCGCTCACGACGACGCGGCCCTGCCCCGCGATGTCGACGTCGCGGCGCTCGCCGGGCACGAGCGACACCTCCGTGTGTTGGAGCAGCGTGTAGTCGTAGAGCGGGAACCAGCCGAGCACGACGGCAACGAAGCCGACCGCGCCGAGGATCCTCGCGATCGACCGCAGGCGTCTCCGCGGGGGGGCTCCGGGGGCGGAGGGGAGCTCCGGGACCGGGCCCCCGGCCCCCTCGTCGCGGAGCGTCGGCTGCGAGGCCACGCCCCGATGATGCCAGAATCCGGGACCTCGTGCGCCGGCTACGGGGCCTCCGGCGCCGTCGCGTGCGCGAGGAAGAACCCGTCGGTGCCGTGCACGTGGGGCAGCAGCGTGCACGGGAGCGTCCCGAACGGCGCCGGCGTCGCGCGCGGCACGAAGCCGCTCCCCGCGAGGAACGCCAGGAACGCCTGCTCGTTCTCCTCCTCCAGGAGCGAGCACGTCGCATAGGCGAGGATCCCGCCCGGCCTCACCCGCGGCGCCCACTGCGAGAGGATCGCCACCTGCTCCGCCCGGTGGCGCTCTACGTCCTCCGGCGACAGGCGGTTCTTGATCATCGGGTTCCGGCGGATCGTGCCCGTGCCCGAGCACGGCGCATCCACGAGCACCGCGTCCATCCCGCCCGGCAGCTTCTCCGGCGCATCCGCGATCCGCACGTTCTGCGCGCCCGAGCGGCGCACGCGCCGGCGCAGCTCCTGCCGCCGCCGCTCGTCCGGCTCGTACGCCCACACCTCGCCCTTGCCGCGCATCAGCGCCGCCAAGTGCAAGGTCTTCCCGCCGGCGCCCGCGCACGCGTCGAGCACCCGCCAGTCCGGGTGGGGATCCAGCGTCACCGACACGAGCTGGCTCCCCTCGTCCTGCATCTCGAACCTGCCCTCGCGGAACGCCTTCGTGTCGAAGATGTTGATCCGCTTCCCGAGCACGACGCCGTCCGGCGCGAGCGCCGTCGCCGTTGCCTCGATCCCCTCCGCGCCGAGCGATGCGAGGAGCTCGTCGCGGGTGTTCCGGAGCGTGTTCGCGCGCACGGTCGTCGGCGCGGGCTCGTTCAGGGCCGCGGCGAGCTTCCGCGCCTCCTCCGCGCCGAGCCGCGCGACCCACCGCTCGACCATCCACAGCGGGAACGACTCGTCGAAGGCGATCTTCGCCGCCTCTCCCCCGCGCCCCCTCACATCCGCGGCCGAGCGCTGAAACGCCGCCATGTCCTTGCTGCCGACCCGCAGGAGCGTCGCGGCGGCCTCGGCGAGGTCCTCCCCGCGCACCTTGCCGCGCGCGGC
>JAKLKT010000554.1 GCA_023150495.1 Planctomycetota bacterium | reverse complement strand
AGGAGGCCGGCTGGCTCTTCCAGCTCAACCTCGGCTCGCTCATCGGCGCGCACGGCGGCGAGGCCCGCGCGCGCGCCCGGCGCCTCTGCGCGGAGGGGCGCTACGCGTTCGCCGGAAGCGACATCCACAGGCCGTGGGACCTCGAGCGGCTGCGCCTTTCGCACGCGGCGCTCCGCGGGGCGGTCCCGGGAGGCGTCCCGTGAGCGACATCGAAGTCCGGGGAAGCGACGCGGTCGAGGAGCGCTCCCACCACCTCTCCGACTACCTCGCGCTGCTCCGCGCGAGGCCGGTCCTCTTCTGCATGACCTTCCTCCTCGTGTGCAGCGGCCTCTTCGCGCGCGCCCTCTTCTCGACGCCGGTCTTCCGGTCCTACTCCTCGCTCCAGGTCGAGGAGACGAAGGCGCCGGGCGGCGTGCTCGGCGAGCTCCAGGCGATGGACGGCGGATCGACGACCGAGACCGAGATCGAGATCCTCCGCTCGCGCACGGTCGCGCTCGAGGCGGCGAGAAGGCTCGAGCCCGGCTTCCGCACGGTCGAGGAGCACGCCCACCGGCCGTTCGAGGTGCTCGTCGGGTCGTTCCTCGGCCGCCCCGCGCCCTCGCCCATCGACGTCACGACGGCCGCGGTCGCGGAGGGGCAGCCGCCGGAGTCGTACGCGCTCGACTTCCGCGGCAAGGGGCTCGTCGTCGAGCGGCATGTCAACCCCGAGGGCACGCGCTTCGGGGGCGAGATCGAGAAGGCGGAGGTGCCGGGGTTCCTGCCGGGCGTCCCGTTCGAGGCGTTCGGGCGCGGCTTCACCGTCGAGGCGGAGGGCCCGCTCGACGGGCGCCGCTACCGGCTCCAGCTCCTCCCGCCGTCGATGCTCCTCGACCGGATCCGCGAGGACGTGCGCGTGGAGGAGATGGGCCGCCGCACCGGGATCATCCGCATCGGCTACGACGCGGAGGACCCGCGCGTGGCGCAGAAGGTGGCGCAGGCGCTCGCGGAGAGCTACCTCGATCTCAAGAGCGGGCAGCGGCGCGGCAACCTCGACAAGGCGCTCGAGTTCCTCGGCGACGAGATCGCGAGGACGCGCGAGGAGCTGAAGGCGAGCGAGGAGGCGCTCGACCAGTTCAGGAAGACGTCCGGCGCGGTGCTCCTTTCCGACCAGGCGACGTGGATCGTCGAGAAGTCGAGCGCGCTCAAGCTCGAGCGCGCGGAGCAGCAGCTGATCCTCGAGGGGCTTCTGCGCGGGCTCGACGCGGGGGGCTCGGCCGGGATGCGGGAGGGGTCGGGGGACCCGACGACCGGGCCGCTCGCGCAGGAGCTCGTGAAGCTCGAGGTGGAGCGGGACGGCCTCGTCGAGTCCGGGATGAAGCCCGCGCACCCCGAGCTCCGGCGCGTCGAGGCCTCGATCCGCTCGGTCGCGGCGCGGCTCGAGGAGAACCGGAAGGCTGCGATCGGGGGCCTCATCGAGGAGGCGCGCGCCCGGATCGCGCACCTCGACAGGACCCTCGAGGGCTACGACGAGGAGGCGCGCCGGCTGCCCGAGGCCGAGCGCCGCATCACGGAGCTCTCCCGCGAGGTCCTCGCGAGGACCGAGATCTACTCCTTCCTCGTCGAGAAGCAGCAGGAGACGAAGCTCGCGCGCGCCTCGACGCTCGCGTCGGTCCGGCTGATCGACCCCGCGTTCGAGCCCCGCGGGCGCGAGAGCCCGAAGCTCCTGCTCCAGGGGCTCCTCGCGCTCACCCTCGGCCTCTTCGCGGCGGTCTTCCTCTGCTTCTTCGCCGCCTACCTCGACCGGTCGGTGCGGAGCGTGGCCGCGCTCGGGGAGCGGACGGGGCTGCCGGTCTACGCCGCGATCCCCGACTTCCGGCGCGTGGCGGAGCGGCGCGGGCTGAATGGCATGCTCGTCACGCGCGACCGGCCGGCGTCGCACCTCGCGGAGGTGTACCGGACGCTCCTCGCGAACCTGCGCTACGCGAGGATCGACGGGAAGATCCGCACGCTCGCGCTCACGTCGGCGCTGCCGAACGAGGGCAAGACGGTGACGCTCGTGAACCTCGCGGTCGCGGCGGCGGCGCTCGGCGAGCGCGTGATCCTCGTCGACGCGGACCTGCGCCGCCCGACGGTGCACAGGCACTTCGACGCCGACCAGGGCCCCGGGCTCACGGAGCTGCTGCGGGGCGAGGCGCCGCGCGAGCGGGCGCTGCGCGCGACGGACGTCGAGAACCTGACGATCGTGACGGCGGGGGCCTCGGTGCCGAACCCGGGCGCGCTGATCCCCGCGTTCCGCCGCCTGCTCGACGAGCTGAAGGAGAGCTACGACTGGGTGCTCGTGGACATGCCGCCGGTGCTCGCCGTGGCGGACCCGTCGGCGGTCCTCTCGCGCCTCGACGCGGTGATGCTCGTGGTGCGCTACGGCGCGCGCTCGCTCGACGGCGTCCTGCGCGCGCGCGACCAGATCCGGCACGTGGGCGGCAACCTGCTCGGCGCGGTCTTCAACGCCGTGGACGTGAAGCGCGAGCGGCGCGCGTCCTACGGCGGGGGCTACGGGTACGGCTATGGCTACGGATACGGCTACGGCC
>JAKLKT010000553.1 GCA_023150495.1 Planctomycetota bacterium | reverse complement strand
TCGTCGGCACGTCGAGCGAGGCGGACCTCGTGCGCTCGGTCGTGCCGCGCGGCAACGCGGAGAACGCGGCGGCCGCGGCGCCCGGCGTCCTCTCGCGCGGCGGCGTGCGCGCCGCCTCGGTCGAGCTGCACATCGCGACGCGCACGGGCGACCGGATCGGCCTCATGCGCGGCGTAACGCCGTCGGCCTACCTCGTGCGCCCGCAGGTGACGCTCGTCGAGGGGCGCGAGCCGCGCGAGCCGTTCGAGCTGATGGTCGGCCGCCTCGCCGCGACGCGGATGGGCCTCCCCGAGGGCGACCTCGCCGTCGGGAGGACGATCCGCCTCGAGCAGCGCGACTGGACGATCTCCGGCCGCTTCGCCGCGCCCGGCACGATCCTCGAGGCGGAGCTCTGGACACGGCTCGAGGACCTGATGTTCGCGACGAAGCGCGAGGACGTCTCGTGCGTCGCGCTCCGCCTCGAGGGCGCGGACCGGCTTCCCGAGGTGAGCTACTTCGCGGCGAAGCGGCTCGACCTCGAGGTGGTCGCGGTCCCGGAGCGCGCGCTGATGGCCACGCTCGAGCGCGGCCTCGTGCCCATCGTCGCGCTCGCGCGCTGGATGGCGATCCTCGTGCTCCTTGGCGGCGGCTTCGCGTGCGCGAACACGATGTTCGCGGCGGTGCTCGCCCGCACGAGGGAGCTCGGCACGCTCCGCGCGCTCGGCTACTCGCCGGCGGCGGTCGCGGTCGCGCTGCTTGAGGAGTCGGCGCTCGTCGCCTTCGTGGGCGGCGCGATCGGGATCTTCCTCGCGCTCGCGATCGGGAACGTGTCGATCCGGTTCCCGATGGGCGCGTTTACACTGGAACTCGACGTGCTGCGCCGGGGTCTCGGCCTCGCCGCGGCGCTCGCTTCGGGCCTCCTCGGCGGCCTCGTGCCCGCGTGGCGCGCGGTCCGGATGCCGCTCACGGACGCCCTCGGAGGAAAAGCATGAGATACGTCTCGGCCTGCCTCGCACTCCTCTTGTCCGCCTGCGGCAAGGAGGAGCCCGCGAAGCCCCTGCCGACGCAGGTGTACCTGCCCTTCCCCGACGTGGACCGGTTCGCCCTCGACGGCGACCCGGGCGAGGCGCTCTCGGTCTCCGAGACGAAGGAGAAGGGGTCCGGGGAAGAGGTGGTCGTCGAGGGCAGGATCAGCAACATCGTGAAGGGGATCACGATCTTCAACCTCGTCGACGAGGACCTCTACTACTGCGGCAAGGGCGGCGCCGAGGACAAGTGCAAGACGCCCTGGGACTACTGCTGCGTGGACGCGAGCGAGCGCGCGAAGGGCACGCTGGCCGTCGAGATGCGCGGTCCCGACGGGAAGCCGATCCGGGGCCCGCTGACGGCGCTCCGGCTTCTCGACCTCGTCGCCGTGAAGGGGAAGGTCGAGAAGGACGAGCACGGTAACGTCACGGTCGTCGCGACCGGCTGGTTCAGGCGGGAGCGGCCGGAGCTCCCCGACGACCTCCACTGGCCGGAATGACGCGGCCCCCGGACCCCCCCGGCATCCGCGGCCCGATGGCGGACCTCTACGACGTCTTCGTCGACTGGGAGGGGCGCCTCGGCCGCGAGATGCCCGGCCTCCTCAAGCGGCTGCGTGAGGCGGGCGCGAAGCGCGTCCTCGACGCGGGCTGCGGCACGGGAAGGCACGTCGCGGCGCTCCTGCGCGAGGGCTTCGACGCGCACGGCGCGGACGTCTCGGAGGAGATGCTCGCGCAGGCGCGGGCGTTCACGGGCGCGCCGGAGCGGTTCCACCTCTGGCGGATGGGCGATCCGCCGCCGGGCCTCGGCGCGCCGTTCGACGCGCTGCTCTGCCTCGGCAACGTGTGGCCCCAGGTGATGGAGGTCGATGCCGCGCTCGCGGCGTTCCGGCGTCTCCTGCGGCCGGGCGGCCTCGTCCTCGTCGGGCTGAAGGCGGTCGAGGTCCGGCGCGCGGCGAAGGATCCCTACATGCCGCTCCTGAGGCGCATGCACGAGGGGCGGCCGCTCTGGTTCGTCCGGTTCGTGGACTTCGAGGACGCGGAGTTCGCGCATCTGCACATGGTCGTGGTCGGCGACGAGCTGGCGTTCCACCGCTCGACGCGGATGCGCGTCTGGAGCGCCGAGACGCTCCGCGCCGCGTTCGAACGGGCGGGGTTCCAGGACGTGAGCGTGAGCGCGCGGATCGGCGAGCCTGGCGTCGCGCCGGCGACGGAGGACGTCTTCGTGCACGCGCGGGCGTGACCCCCCCTTGCCCGCCGTAGCAGGCCCCCGGAGCCCCCCCGCTACAGCTTCACGAGGTCGAGGATCTCCCGCTCGCGCCGGATCGCGTCGTCCTGCATCTTCTGGCCGCGCTCGACGTAGGCGGCCGCCGCCTTCTTGTCCGCGAGGCCCGGCACGTTGATGCGCACGTTCAGGAAGGCGCCGAGGGCGGCCGAGCGCGCGCAGAGGGCGCCCACGGCGGCGTCGGAGACGGAGTGAGGATTCCCCGTCTCGACCATCGCCTTCAGGACGTCCATCGACGCGAGCGCGACCTCCATGACGCGCAGCGGCACCTCGATCGCGTGGCGCGTCGCCGCCTCGATCGCCGCCCCGC
>JAKLKT010000552.1 GCA_023150495.1 Planctomycetota bacterium | reverse complement strand
AGCTCGCGGCCGCAGCCCTCCTCGGCGGCGGCGAGAGCCGCACGGACGAGCGGCGCCGGCAGGCCGACGCGCAGCGCGCCCTTCACGTGCGCGCGGAGCTGCGCTTCCTGGTCGAGCGCCGCGAGCATCGCGACGGCCATCGCCTCGCGCTCGGGGAGCCCGAGGAACGGGCGGCCGAGCACCTGGCCGTAGGCATCCTTCAGCACGAACCGCGCGAAGTCGGGATGGAGCGCGGAGAGCTTCCGCTTCACCTCCGCGGCATGCGGGCCGTAGACGGCTGCAAACACCTGCTCCCCGCGTTGGACGAAGTCGGCGGGCGGCTCCGTCGCCGGCTGCCCGCCGGGCGCCGCCTCGGCGAGCGCCTCGAAGGCCCCGATCCCGCGCGGGTAGCCGGCGAAGAGGAACACCTGGAGCGCCGCCTCCTGGAGATCCGCGCGCGGCACGGAAGCGAGGGCCTCCCGGAAGTACCCCGCGAGCACGTCGCGGCGCCCCGCGGCCGCGGCGGCGGCGATCCGCGCGAGGTGGCGCACCCGGGTTTCTTCCATCGCCCGCGATCCTAGCAGCCATGGAGGAGATCCTCGCGCGGGAAGCCGGCTTCTACGAGCGGCTGCGGCAGTGCGTGCTGCGCGGCAACGAGCGCATGAACCTCACGCGGATCGTCGAGCCGGAGGAGTTCCTGCGGAAGCACGTGATCGACTCGCTGCTGCCGTTCCTCGTCGTCCCGGCGCTCTCCGTCCTTCCCGAACGGCTCTTTCTCGCCGACCTCGGGAGCGGGGCGGGTTTCCCGGGCCTTCCCATTTCCCGTCTCCGGCCGGGCTGGACGATCACCTTGCTCGAGCGGACGCGCAAGAAGGCCGCGTTCCTCGCGGAGACCGTCGAGGAGCTCGGGCTCGGCAACGTCCGCGTGCTCGCCGCCGACGCGCGCGAGGCGGCGCCGCTCCTCGGGCGGTGCGATGTGGTCACCGCGCGCGCCGTCGGGGAGATCGCCGATGTGGTTCGCGCGGCGTCGCGGCTGCTCGCGCCCAAGGGGATCCTCGTCCACTACAAGGGGGACGTGAGCGGGGAGGAGCTCGAGGAGGGGGCGCGCGCCGCGGAGAATCTCGGCCTCGCGCAGGAGGGCCCGTTCGCCTACGACCTGCCGCCCGACGCGAAGCGCGCGGTCGTCCTCAGTCGATCCACCGGTCGAACGCGTGCCGAAGCTCGCCCCCCGAGGCGAGCCAAGCGACAAACCCGCGGTGGTAGGGGGCGGTGAGGAGCGGCACGATCTCTTCCCGGGGAACGAAGCGGTAGTCGACGAGGTCCTTCTCCCCCGAGATGTCGATCTCGCCGTCCTCGCGCTCGATCCGGAAGAAGAACGAGCGCCAGACGCCCGTGCGGCGGCCCTCCCGGATGCGCTCGCCCTCCGCGACGAGGAGCATCTCCTGGACGCGCACGTCGAGCGTCGTCTCCTCGCGCATCTCGCGCTTCAGAGCCTCCTCGAGCGTCTCGCCGGGCTCGACGCCGCCGCCCGGGAGGTCCCAGACGACCTCCGGGCGCCCGCCGATCACGCGCCGGTTCGCGACGAGGAGGATGCCCCGGGGCTCCTCGAGCAGCCCGAAGGCGCCGAGGTAGTCGGGTCTCGCGAAATCCTTGAAGGGCGGGGAGGGCACGGGGTAGAGCGTACCTTCGTGCGGCTGATCCGGAGCGGCGCGCTCCCCCCCGAGTTGAACCTCGCGCTCGACGAGGCGCTGCTCCGCTCGGGCCGCGACACGCTCCGCCTCTACGCGTGGGACCCGCCCGGGCTCTCGCTCGGCTTCTTCCAGCGCGCGGCGGGGATCCCCTGCCCGCCGGGCTTCCGGCTCGTGCGGCGGCCGACGGGGGGCGGCGCGATCGCCCACACGGCGGAGCTCACGATCGCGTGGGTCGGCGAGCGGCGGCGCGTGGACGAGGTCTACCGGGAGATGAACGCGATCGTCGCGGACGCCGCGGCGTCGTTCGGCGTGCGGGTCGTCCCGGGCGCGGGCGAGCCCGAGGCGGCGCCCCGGGGGCTCTGCTTCGACGCGCACACGTGCTACGACCTGCTCGCGGGCGGGAGGAAGCTCTTCGGTTCGGCGCAGCGGAGGGGCGGCGGCCGGTTCCTCCTCCACGGGACGCTCCCGCTCGGGAGGAACCCGATCTCGGCAGGGGCCACCTCGCTCTCGGAGGCGGCGGGGCGGACGGTCACGCGCGCCGAGGCGGAGGCCGCGGTGATCCGTGCCGCGGAGGGGGCGTGGGGGAGGGGATTTCTCGCGGAGACGCCGACCCCCGGGGAGTGGCAGCTCGCCGAGCGTCTCGTTTCGGAACGCTACGCGAATCCCGCCTGGATCCTCCGACGTTAGCGGTACGTAGCCAGGCCAAACTCCCCTAGCATCTTCCGCCGCCCGGGAGGCCGGAAGTCGAGCGATCCTAGCGGATCGGAGCCTGGCTCCGTACCGCTACGACTGGAACTGGTCCCAGTCGATGTGGAGGATCTCGTCCCTCGTGATTGGCGGGAAGGACGCGAACCGGCGGCGCTCGGCCTCGTCGCGGAAATCGCCGAAAGCCCGGGCGCGGCCGCGGCGGTTGTAGACGGGCACCCCCCCCTCGCCCCCCCCCAT
>JAKLKT010000551.1 GCA_023150495.1 Planctomycetota bacterium | reverse complement strand
GGGTGCGGCACGGATGCCGCACCCCGGACGCGCCGCTCACTTGCGTATGGTGTCCGCGGCACCGAAGACCTTCGGGTAGCGGTAGTAGACCTCGAGGCACATCGCGAGCATCGCGGTCGAGTAGACGCGTCCGCCGTCGTCGCCCCAGCACCCGATCGGGTCCCAGGATCCGGCGCGCGGGCCCTCGTCCTTGCCGTGCTGGTTCTTGACGATCGCCTCGACCATCGCCGCGTTCCACTTGCGCCAGTGGGTCCCGCCCACCTGGAAGATCGCGAGCGTGCCGTAGTACCAGTAGTACATGTCGATGGAGCCGTCGTCGGGATTCCATCTCGGCAGCTGCGCGACGCAGAGGTCGGCGCCCTTCCGGATCATCTCGCTCTGGCGCGGGTCCTCGCCGAGGAAGATCCGCGTCAGGATGCCGACGGCGGTCATCGACTGCGACTTCTCCGCGGGGAACCGGTCCTGCTTCCCGGGCGGCCGCGCCGGGCTTCCGCCGGGCGAGTTGTAGCCGACCTGCCCGAAGTTCGGCTCGGTCATCTTCTCGATCCATGCGCGGGCGCCCTCGAAGGCGTCCGGATCCACCTCGAGCCCCGCGTACTTGCCGGACTTCATCGCCATCACGCACCAGCCGGTCACCGAGGTGTCGTTGTCGCCGCCACGGGGCACGTAGCGCCACGCCATGTAGGGGTTCCGCGCCGCGGCGATGAAGTTGAGCGCGTCCTGCGCGGGCTTCCTGTAGCGCGGGTTGCGCGTCATCCAGTACGCCTCGCAGAGCGCGAGGGTCGCGATCGCGTGGCTGTACATGAACGAGTGGCTCGCGCGGCTCCCGATGCAGCCGTCGTCCTCCTGGCTCTGGATCAGGTACCGGAGGCCCGCACGCACGTGCTTCGCGAAGCGGTGGGTGCCCCGGTCGGTGTAGTCCGCGCCGAGGAAGGCGAGGAGCGCGAGGCCGGTCACGCCCACGTCGTGGAGCGCGCCGCCCGGCCCGTCGCACCGGTCGTCGGCGGGGTCGTGCTTCATGAAGCCGTCGGCGTCCCACCGGCCGTCCGCATCGACGTCCTGGTGGTCCGCGAGCCACTTCAGCGCGCTCTCCACGGCGTTCTCGGTGAGCGCGGGCCCCCTGTGGCCGTCGCCCCCCGGCCCCCCGCGCCCCCTCCTGCCCCCTCCCGGCGGCCCGCCGACCCCGATCGCCGCCGTCTTCGACGGCCCCGTGAAGGGCGCATCGGCGACCCCGTCGTCGCCCATCGGCTCGTCGAACTCCGAATCGGCGTCCACCGAGTACGGCTCGGGGTCGCACTCGATGGTCGGCTGCAGCTCGACGGGCTGGGGCGCGACCTCCGGCGGCGGATCGAGCTTGATCTCATCGATCTCCTGCGGGTCCTCCGGCATCGGGGCGTGGATCACCGCCACCTGCCCGCGCTGCTCGATCTCCACCGGGATCGCCCAGAGGATCGCGAGCGCGATCCCGTGCAGCACGAGCGAGATGAGCCACCACGGCGAGCCCCGGACGAGCTCGTGGACGGTGTCGTCGAATCCGTGTGCGGGCGGGTGCGCGATCCTTCTCATGGCGTTCCTCCGTTCGACAGGCAACCCCGGAAACGGCCCGGAACGCGCGCGGTTCGCGTCAAAAAACGCGCGGACCAGGCCGCCCCGCGCGCTGGAACGCACCCGTACACGTGTCAACGAAAAAAGCGGTTCTTTGTTCGAAGCGTCGTCGTGCCGAAGACCTAGGATGGTGCCGATGCGCAAGCCCGTCCACTGCCGCAGGAAGGCGCACGAGGCGTTCCGCGCCCAGCTCGCGGACCTCGACGCGCCGGGCGCGCTGCTCCGCGCGGCGGTGGCGATCTCGATGCACGAGATCCCCGACGTGGATCCCGCGGCGGTCGAGGCGCGCATCGACGAGTACGCCGCGCGCGTCTGCGAGCGGGTGAGCACGGGCGAGGCGCGCGCCTACCTCGCGCACCTGCACGCGGTGCTCTTCGACGAGGAGGGGTTCCGGGGGGACGAGGCGTCCTACTACGACCCGCAGAACAGCTACCTCCCCGTCGTCCTCGAGCGCAAGCGCGGCCTCCCGATCGTGCTCACGCTCCTCTACAAGGAGGCAGGCGAGCGCGTGGGCCTCCGCGTCGAGGGGGTGAACGCGCCCGGCCACTTCCTCGCCGCGGTCGAGGCGGACGGCCGGCGGATGCTCGTCGACCCCTTCGGCGCGGGCCGCGTGCTCACGCGCGACGAGGCATTCGCGCGGATCGCTCGCGTCTCCGGTCGCTCGCTCCCGCCGGACGACGACCTGCTGCGCCCCGCGTCGCCGCGGCAGTGGCTCGCGCGGATGATCGAGAACCTGATCCGCGTCTTCTCGCAGCGCGACCGCGACCGCGACGCCGCGGCGATGATCGAGCTGCGCTCGCTGCTGTGAGCCTCGAGGCGCTGCGCTTCGCCGCCGAGGAGAACCCGGGCGCCGCGCACGCGCTGCTCGACGGCGTGCCTCGCGGCCCGGATGCGTGCGCGCCCGGCTGCGCGTTCTGCTGCCATCTGCCGGTCCTCGTGACGCCCCGCGAGGCGGATCTCCTCGCCTCCAGCGCGGCGACGCGGCCCGACGTGCGCGCGCGGCTCGGCCGCGCGGAGCG
>JAKLKT010000550.1 GCA_023150495.1 Planctomycetota bacterium | reverse complement strand
CAGCGGGATCTCGGTCCGACGACGGAGGACGACTGCGTCGTCGGCATCTCGATGTCGGGCACCGCGGCCTACGTGCGCGGGGCGCTCGAGGCGGCGCGCGGGGCGCGTGTGCTCCTCACCGCGAACCCGCGCTCGGACCTCCCGGCCGGGATCCGGATCGTCCTCGACCTCGGGCCCGAGGCGCTCGCGGGCTCGACGCGCCTCAAGGGGGGCAGCGCGACGAAGGCGGTCCTCAACATGATCTCGACCGCGGCGATGGCGGCGTCGGGCGCGGTCTACGGCAACCTCATGGTGCGCGTGCGCCCGCTGAACCGGAAGCTCCGCGACCGGGCGGAGCGCCTCGTCGAGCGGATCGCGCACGTGCCGCGGGACCGCGCGGGGGACCTCCTGCTCGCGGGCGGCGACGACGTGCGCGTCGCGGTCCTCATGGCGCGGGGCGCCTCGCGGCCCGACGCGGAGGCGGCGCTCCGGAGGGCGAACGGATCGCTCCGGGAGGCGCTCGGTTGAAGCGCGCCCTCGACCTCCTCGCGAAGGAGGAGACGCTCGTCGTCGGGCTGCTCTCGGGCACGTCGGCCGACGGCGTCGACGCGGCGCTCGTCCGCATCAGGGGCTCGGGCCTCGCGACGAAGCCCGAGGTCCTCGCGTTCCGCACGGTGCCCTATCCCGCGAAGCTCCGCGAGCAGGTGCTCGCGCTCGGCCGCGGCCTCGTTCCCGACCTCTGCCGGCTCAACTTCGTCCTCGGCGAGCGCTTCGCGGACGCGGCGCTGGAGCTCCTCAAGGGTGCCGGGGTGAAGCCCTCGGAGATCGACCTCGTGGGCTCGCACGGCCAGACGGTCCACCACGTGCCGCGCCGTCCCGGCGACGTCGCGTCGACGCTCCAGATCGGCGAGGCGGACGTGATCGCGGAGCGCCTCGGCGTGCCGGTCGTCTCCGGCTTCCGGACGCGGGACATCGCCGCCGGCGGCGAGGGCGCGCCGCTCTCGGCCTACGTCGACTACCTCCTCTTCCGCCGCAAGGGGCCGCCGCGTGCGCTCCTGAACCTCGGCGGGATCGCGAACGTGACGGTCGTGGGGGAGCAGATCGAGGAGGTCTTCGCGTTCGACACGGGCCCCGCGAACATGCCGCTCGACGAGACGGTCACGATCCTCACGCGCGGCCGCGAGCACTACGACAGGGACGGCCGGACCGCCGCGAAGGGGCACGTGGACGAGATCCTCCTGAGGAAGCTGCTGACGCATCCCTACCTGACGCAGCCGCCGCCGAAGACGACGGGCCGGGAGGTGTTCGGCACGGACTTCGTCCTCCCGCTCCTGCGCGCGAAGGGGGGCAGGAGCGGGACCGACGTCCTCGCGACGCTCACCGCGTTCACCGCGCACTCGATCCGGCAGGCGTTCGACGACTTCGTGCACCCCCGCGCGCGGCCCGCGGAGATCATCGTGAGTGGCGGGGGGGTGAAGAACCTCACGCTCATGGCGCACCTGAGGCGGCTCTTCCCGAGGGAGAAGGTCTTCTCGCTCGCCGACGTGGGCATCGACCCCGACGCGAAGGAGGCGCTCATCTTCGCGATCCTCGCGAACGAGACGGTCCACGGCGTCCCGAACAACGTCCCCGGGGCCACGGGGGCGCGCTGGCCGACGATCCTCGGAAAGGTCACGCCGTGACGGGGAAGGGCCCCGGGAAACCCCACCCGAACGCGCGCCTCGTCGTGCCCGCGCTGCGGCTGCCGGTGGAGGATCTCGACCCCTACCTGCGCCTCGCCGCGCGCGGCATCGGCGGCTTCTGCGTCTTCGGCGGCGACCTCTCGCTGCGCGCGATCCTCGACCGGCTCCAGGCGGCGGCGCCGCACCCGCTGCTCTTCGCCTCCGACGTCGAGGACGGCGCGGGGCAGCAGGTGAAGGGGCTCACGCGGCACCCGCCGGCCGCGGCGCTCGACCCGGACGCCGCGGAGCAGGCGGGCATCCGCACGGCCGTCGAGGCTCGCCTGATGGGTCTCACGATGGCGTTCGCGCCCGTGTGCGACGTCCTCTCCCTCGCGCGGAACCCGATCATCCAGGCGCGGGCGTTCCGGCACCCCCCCGCACCCCCCCGGTTCGTGCGCGGGGCGCGCGCGTTCGGGCTCCGGACGTGCGCGAAGCACTTCCCCGGCCACGGCGCGACGGCGCTCGACAGCCACGACGCGCTGCCGGTCGTCGACGCGGACCTCGCGACGTGGCGGAAGCGGGACCTGCCGCCGTTCCGGGACTGCATCGCCGCGGGCGTCGACGCCGTGATGACCGCGCACATCGCCTGCCCGGCGCTCACCGGGGAGCCGCGGCTCCCGGCGACGCTCTCGCGAAGGGTGATGACCGATCTCCTCCGCAAGGAGATGGGGTTCCGGGGCCTCGCGGTGACCGACGCGCTGCTGATGGAGGGGGTCCGGGGGGGCCGGAGCGTGGGCGAGGCCGCGCTCCTCTCGCTCGAGGCGGGGTGCGACGCGCTGCTCGTCCCGAGCGACGTGGAGGGCGTGCTTGCGGCGGTGGAGCGGGCGGACGCGCAGGAGGCGCTCGCGCGGATGGCCGCGGCGGCGGAGCCGCTCCCGGATCCGCTCGCGGCGGCGGCGGACGCGTCGGTCGTGTCCGTGGGCGACGTGCGCGTCG
>JAKLKT010000549.1 GCA_023150495.1 Planctomycetota bacterium | reverse complement strand
GGCAGGATCGCGCGTTTCCCCTCGCCGAACCGCTCCTGCGCGGCGCCCGCCCCGCGGGCGAGCGTCGCGAGCTCCGCGCACTGTTCCGCGGAGGGGTCGATCGTCTCGAGCAGCGGTTCCGGCCCCCTTCGGGCCGCGCGATCGCCGGCGCCGGCCGCCGGAACGAGCAGGAGCAGGACCGCGAGGAGCCTCATGGCGCACCTCCAGTGCAAAGCCTGCTCCTCTAAACCCCGGCGTCAAGGCCCCGGTTCCGCGGGGCGCGCGTTTGCAACAGTTCCGTTGCGGGAAGGGAGGGGGGCCGGGGGGGAGGGGTCGGCGCCAGCGACGAACCCCCTGCCACGCCGAAGCCGCGCCTAGCGGCGACGGCGGGCTACTTCGCCTTCTTCTCCTCTTCCTCGCGCCGCTTCGCGAGCTCCTCGTCGAGCTTCGCGCGCTCCTCCTCGATCCTCGCCTTGAGCTCCGCCTGCTCGATCTTGGCGCGCGGGACGACCGACTCGGGGTCCTTGCCCTCGAGCGCGGCGATCTTCTTCGCGACCTCGATGTAGTTCTCGCACCACCACTCCTCGAGGTCGAAGGCGTTCTCGAAGTCCTGGCCGGTGATCCTCTTCACGCACGCCCGGATCTGCGGGGAGAAGTTGCGCAGGTCGAACGCGTTCGCCTTGGACTTCGCCTTCGCCTTCTCCTTGGAGCCGCCGGCGCCGTACTTCGCGGCGAACGCGGCCTCGGCCGCCTTCTGGTCCGTGTCGCCCGCGGCACCGGTGTCCACGGTGACCGTGCCCGTGCTCCACGAGATGCGCGCCGGCATGGTCACGCGGTACAGCTCGACGAGGTCCGGGAAGGCGCGCCAGTCCTGCGTCGTCCCGAGGAGGTCGAGGAGGCGGATGACGACGACGTTCCGCTCGTCCTTGAACGCCGGCTTGATCTCGGGCCAGTAGCCCATGTACTTGAGCTCGGCCATCGCCTCGAAGCACGACGCCACGACGTTCTCGGAGGTCGCGTCCTTCCGGTAGGTCCGCATCAGGAGCTCGCCCGCCCTCTTCGCGTCCTGCTTCTGGCCGCCGACCGCGAGGCACGCGACATGGCGCACGTTCGGGTCCTTGTTCTTGAGGACCTTCTCGAGCTCCTTCAGGACGAGGTCGTGCGGGACGTCGTGGAGGTTGAAGACTGCGCCCTGCTTGGCCTCCACCTCGGGGGACTTGAACGCCTCCTGGAACTTGGCGATCGCCTCCTTCGCGGCTTCGTCCGAGACATGTTGCGCGAAGACGGCGGTCGCTAGCAGAGAGACGGCGAGGATCCGCATCCGAAAGGCCTCCAGCCGGCCCGGCAGCCGCGGGGCCCGACCGGCCCATGGGACTCCCGTACCAACACCCCGATTCTACCCTAGGCCCCGCCTTGAAGCCCGCCGGCAGGACCAAGGCAGTGCGAGAGGCCGATCCCGAAGGGACGCCGCCGCATGCGGCCGCAGGGCCGCTGTGCCGGGCGGGCTCGTAGCCGGCCGACTCGTGGAGGGCGAGCCTGGCCCAGGGGCTGCCCGCTACCCGGACCCTTCCCCAGCCTTCGCGGCCTTGCGGGCCGCCTTCCGCTCCTCCTCGAATGCCTTCTTCTTCGCGGGCCAGAACTCGAGGTCCTGCGGCTCGGAGGGGTCGCCTTCCTGCTGGGCGTGGACGTAGAGCCCGCCCGAGTCCCTCGCCATGGCCTGGAGCAGGTCGAACTGGTGGTTGTGGAGCCCCACGGTCTCGAAGCGGAGGTTCTGGAGCGTGGCGATGAGCCACGCCTCGTCCCGGAGGCGCTCCGGCTTGTTCGCCAGCTCGCCGTCGGTCGGCCTGCCGTCGGTCACGAACACGATCGTGTCCGCGCCCTTCTCGAAGTTCCCGTCGAGCCCGCCCTTCACGAACCCCCACCCTGCGGCGAGCCCCTCGTACATCGCGGTCACCCCCTTGGGCTGGAAGCCGGTCTCGAGATGCGACCGGATCATGTCGCGGTTCTTCTCGGTGTTCCTGAGGAGCCTCGGGATCTCGGGCCAGGGCGTCGCCTCGCTGCCGTAGAAGACGAAGGCGACTTCCATCTGCTCCGGCGCCTGCTCGAGGCACTGCATGACGTAGGCGCGGACGAGCGCGAATCGCGTCTTCACGTTGAAGAAGTTCGGGATGCGCTCCTCGGGGGGCTTGTCCTTCTCCTTCTTCGGGTCGATCTTCCACGGCGACGTCATATCGCCCGTCGTGTCGAGGACGAAGACGACGCGGTCCGCGAGGACCGGGATCCGGAAGAAGTTGCCGGCGGTACCGGCCTTCGGATCGACCTTCGGGAAGGCCGTGCCCCACGGGTTCGCCTCCCCCTCCGCCGCCTCCCCCGATCGCTTCTTCCAGAACTCCTGCCACGCGGACGGGTCGCAGGCGAACTCGTCCTTCGTGAGCTTCTTCAGGGCGACCCACGCGTCGTGACGGACGCGCGAGCTCGGGTCGCCGCAGAACATGCGGAAGACGAGCGGCAGGGACTCCTCGCCGCCGAGCTCGCCGAGCGCGAGCAGGGCGGAGGCGCGCACGGCGGCCGACTTGCCCTTCTCGGCAAGCGCCTCGAGGTCCTTCCTGAGCGCGTGGCGGCGGCCCGCGCCGGCGGCCCGGCACGCCGCGGCCGCGACG